>JAYTWN010000111.1:0-2236 GCA_043743435.1 Acidimicrobiia bacterium | reverse complement strand
CGACATTGGCGACGTTGCAGGTGCGGGAACCATGAATTTTCAAATCGTCCCACCAACGAATTCCAGCCTTTCGCCAGTCGGTGTTTGGCCGTGCTCCATGAAGATCGTTTCATCCGACGGCATCTTTGCCCCGGCGGGGTTCAACGCATCGAACTGCTCAGTAACAGGATTGAGTAGGTACAACTACAACGGTGCTGCAGTTCAGATCGATATTCCTATTCCGGCAACATTCGACTGTTCCTTGGCGTTACCCACAGATTGCTGGACAACCGTGAAGCTCACCTACAACAACGGTGCCAGACCGACCGACCGCACCACGTGGTCAGGATCGGTTTTGGGTGACCCGCTCCGTATCCTCAAGTGACGCAAATTGGAAATTTGGGTCAACTCAACCCCCAAAACGGCCGATACTGGTTTTGTGCACCAAACGATGGCCCCGGAACAACAGACCATTGACCATCATGCTGTTGGCCCGCTGTCAACAACGATGTCGTCCGGCCCGGTGCGCTCAAACGGTTCATCGCCAGGCCCAACACAACCGGTTGCTTCGCATTGCCCGGGGATGCAGCCCAACGAGCTAGGTGCAGGCGGGTCGGCTCAATCGCTGACGATTCGTGACATGGGTTTTGCCTATCCCGATGACTTTGATCCGCGATGGAATCCTCGCGTTCCGGAGTTCGCCATGGTGGCCAATGCCGTGTCGCTGCTCATGCCTCATGCCGAACCCTACGTGGTGAGTAGCAGCCGAGCGGCGCTTGCTCAACTTGGTGATGATCCGCTTGATCACACCAATCTGGCCCATCGGTCGCGCGCCTACATTCGCCAAGAAGCACAACATCACGCTGAGCACCGCAAGTTCAACAACGTCGTCGCCCAGCGATATCGGACGAAACTGCTGGAGCGAATGATGGCCGCAACGTTCCGTTTCCTCAAAGGCCGAAGCTCAAGCTTTGGGACTGCCTTCGCTGCAGGGTTTGAAACCGTGGCCTTCGTCGTGGCCCGTTGGGTCGATGCTCGTATGCACACGTTGCTTCCTGAAATCGGCAAACTTGGCACGAACGGCTTGCCCAACGACGATGATGCCAACGTCGCGGCCGAACTGTTCGTATGGCACCTAGCCGAAGAAGCTGAACATCGCTCCATTGCTTACGAAGTACATCAACGAACCGGCGGAACCCAACTGGCCTACACGTGGGCGATGATTGTTTCGTTTGTGATTCTCGGTGTCTTCACATCGCTAGGCATACTTACCATGTTGGTCAAGGATCGGAGGATTCTGTATCCCATCGCGTGGTTCCGGCTCGTCGGCTGGACGCTCAGCTTCCTGTTCAATGCGGTGCCTCTCATGGCCGTCACCTGCCTTAGCGGACACGAACCGTCCGATTTGCTTGACCCACCCAACCTCATGGCCTGGCTCCGAAACCGCGATGCCCGCCCGAGCATGATGCCTCCAGTGACCGGAGTTTGACCATATCTCGGTCAACCACGCAGAACCGATGAAGCCCGTCGCAGCCCGATACTGAAGCTTTGAAATTTTGGTAACCGATCGGTAACCGGCAAATGGGACAAATGACTCCACGAAATGCAATCCCCTTTTGGAGGTCGTTACCATGTACGTTGCCAACAACTCAGAAATCGTTACCGAGAACCTCATTCGCGAGGGCTTCGCTGCCAGCCCCTCCCTCGTTGACCAGTTAACGGCGGAGCTCACCGTGGCGGCAGGCTCGCACGGTCTCCAAGCTGCGGCCGGGCTATTCACCTGGGCGAGAGCCGCAAGTGCGCTGCGACGAGGTAACTGGGTCGAAGCCAATAGTGACGCTCAGCAATGGATGGAAGCAGCAGCAGATCTTGAGGCGTTGCGACTTCTAGCCAGCCCGGATGCTTCAGGACCTGCCCCGGATTCCCTTTCGGTTACCCTGGTCTTCTCCCAAGCCATGGCCGCCTACACCGCAGCGGCTATCGGCGATGCAGAGCAGGCGGTTGCCTTGGCCAAAACGGTTCTGAGCACCGGGGCGGCTGCGCAGTTTCCGGAAATCTCTGCGTGGTGCTGGGCTGCGTTAGGTTCACTCGCTTACGCTCAGGGTGACACCACGAAAACAATCCACTACATGGCCCAAGTGGCTGAGGTAGCTGCAGCGGTGGGGGCAGATGGTTGCCTTGCTGAACCCACCCGGCTCTACTGGGAGGGCGACTGGATCGACGCACTGATCGATACGGCCAGAATCCAAGAGGCAAA
>JAYTWN010000110.1:0-2078 GCA_043743435.1 Acidimicrobiia bacterium | reverse complement strand
TTTCAAGGAACGTGGCTTTGCCCTTGTATTGGGCCGTAATAGGGCCCACTTTAATTTTTACGCCGCCGCGGTACTCGTTTCCCTCGATCTCTTCGAGCTGCGCGCCCGGAAGACAGGGGGCAATAAGTTCAACATCGGTGAGCACAGCCCATGCCCGGGCAACAGGTACAGCTACATGAAATTCATTGGTTAGCTCCATCGCAGGAGGTCCTCCACAGTGTCGATGTCGGCGGGGTCGCCGATACAGGGTAGTTCGTGAACGAACTCTGCACGATTTCGTAGGAGAGGCCGAGCACCTTCATCTCCGGTGCGTGGAATTTCGTCCCACCATTGCCCGTCTATACGCACGGGATTGCGACGCAAACCGCCGTAAGTAGCTACAACGATTTGTTGTTCGGCCGGGGCATTAGCAACAGCTGCCCAGGTTTCGGCGGGGACAAATGGCTGATCCCCCAACCCCACAAGCATGGCCGCATTGCTGATGTCGATGGACGAAGTGATGGTGTCGATGGCCAAGGCAAGTGACGTGGCTTGACCCTGTGCCCAATCGGGGTTGGCAACGAGTCGAACCGTGAGGTTTCGCGATCCCACGACCGTTTCCACCGCACCAGAAAGATCGAGCGCTCCCTGCACCACGATGACTTCAGTGATGTTCGTTTGCGGCACGGCATCGAGCAGGTTTCGCAGCGACCAGGAAAAGACCGTCTCTCCTCGCAGCGGCGCGATCAGTTTGTGGGCAACCGACAGTCCGTGTTTCTCGGCGGAGCTTCGAAAGCGCGACGCTCCTCCCGCAGCCAACAATACTCCCATCATGCCCATGTTCGGCTCAGTACCTTTACCGACGGTGGATGGGGCCGTCGCCGTCACGGAGCGAAGCCACTGCTCGGCCGGTCCGTAACGCGATGATCTCCGCAACGATAGAAATGGCGGTTTCCTCGGGGGTGCGAGCGCCAATATCGATGCCAATGGGGCCCATCACTCGAGCGATTTGTTCTTCGGTTAACCCGGCTTCACGCAGACGGTCGGTACGGGTGTTGTGGGTTTTGCGTGATCCCATTGCCCCGAGGTAGCCGACATTGGTTTTTACCGCAGCGCTGATAGCCGGAACGTCGAACTTTGGATCATGAGTAAGTACACATACCACATCAGCTGGTCCGAGGGTTTGTCCGTGGGCGTCTAAATACCGGTCGGGCCAATCGTTGACCACTTCATCGGCCAGAAGAAAACGTTGTTTGGTGGCGAAGACCGGGCGGGCATCGCAAACGGTGACTCGGTAGCCAAGAAGCTTGCCGGCCCGAACCAGTGCTGCAGTGAAATCCACGGCACCAAAGATCACCATGCGCGGCGGGGGTGCGAAGCTTTCCACGAAGACACTGACCCCTTCTTGACGGGCCTCTCCTTTTGCGCCGTAATGACGGGTGCTGGTGAGTCCGGCTGCAAGTTCGCCTTCGCTGTCTCGGGCCACCACGCGGTCCAACTCGTCGTCACCGAGGGTTCCGATCGGTTCGTTTCCTGGGCGGACGAGAAGATGGCCACCAACCACTCCCCCGTCCGTTCGGCGAATCAACGTGGCCAGGGCAACGGGCTGTTCGGCACGTATGGCGTCACGAAGCAATGTGTACAGATCAATGGAGCCCGCAGACGCGCTTTCAATTGGACCATCAGTCATCTGCGTGCTTACCAGTTCAGTTCTTCAAGAAACAGATGGATCGTCCCACCGCACGTGAGGCCAACGGCGAATGCCTCGTCGTCAGAGTAGCCAAAGGTGACCACTCCCGGGCCTCGTTCACCGCCGAGCAGGGAAAGGGCTTCGTGCAGGACCGCTCCTTCAACGCAGCCACCGGACACGGATCCTGCTACTTCACCGTCGCTGTTCACGGCCATGGTGGCGCCGGGGTCACGGGGCCCGGAGCCTTCGATTTCCACCACTCGGGCCAGGGCGATTCGCTTGCCCTGTTTGCGCCATCGTTCAATGTCGGTCAATACCTCGCGCACAGCTCCACCTTAGGGGTTCGGCTGCATCTGCATCAGACACCGGCGTGCCGAGTCCACCAACCGACTTGTGAGCAACCACCAGC
>JAYTWN010000109.1:0-12756 GCA_043743435.1 Acidimicrobiia bacterium | reverse complement strand
GGATCCTTTCTGAACGCAAAGCTCGGTTGGGAATCCAGGCCGTTAGGGTTTGAGTATGCACATTTCGCTACATATCGTCCGCACGTTCATTCATGTGCTGGCTGCCATGGTTTGGGTCGGCGGCCAACTTTGCTTAGCGGGACTCATGCCAGCCATTCGCACCCTCGGTCCGGGAGCCCCAAAAGTGGTGGCCAAACGATTTGGCGTATTGTCTTGGGCAGCGTTTGCCGTGTTGACCTTTACCGGAATTTGGAACGCCTTGGCGCTCAACATCAGCGATCAAACGCCGCAATACCACAGGGCGTTTGGTATCAAAATGACCTGTTATCTCGTTGCTGGGTTCGGTGCCGCGCTCCACACATTGGTGCCAAAAGTTTGGGCCAAGGCCTTGGGTGGAGCGGCGGCTGCGCTTGGTTCGGTTGGCGCCGTGTTCTTCGTCATCGTTATGACCAAGCAATGATCCACGAGCACGAAAACCCCTAGCCGATTACCACCCCGAGGCTTTCGCTTGGAGTTCGCAGGAGCGCTCAATACGATCAGCTACAGAAGATCAGCCG
This sequence comes from Acidimicrobiia bacterium, assembly GCA_043743435.1. Lineage (GTDB taxonomy): Bacteria > Actinomycetota > Acidimicrobiia > Acidimicrobiales > JANYDT01 > JANMZO01. The sequence continues at coordinate 12,199 of JAYTWN010000109.1, read as the reverse complement.
TAAACGATCAGCCGTAAACGAAGAATCCTCGTCCAGCTTTTCGACCGAGCAACCCCGCTTCGACCATACGGGAGAGCAGTGGTGGTGGGGCGTACAGCTGTTCTTTGAATTCGGTATAGAGCGATTCGGCCACGGCCATACATGTGTCGAGCCCGATCAGGTCGGCCAAATGCACTGGGCCCATGGGGTGCGCGCACCCTTCAACCATGCCGGCATCGATATCGTCGGCGGTGGCAAAACCAGATTCCATCATGCGAATGGCACTCAAGATGTACGGGATCAACAGCGCATTCACGATGAAACCGGCCCGATCCTTTGAACGGATCACGCGTTTACGCAAGGTGGTTTCAGCAAACGCATTGGCCCGCTCAACGGTTTCTTGGCTGGTAAGCAGCGAAGTAACGAGCTCCACCAAAGGGAGAACGGGCACCGGATTAAAGAAGTGAATACCAATGACCTGCGAAGGCCGTTTGGTGGCCATGCCCAGCTTCATGATGGGTATAGACGACGTGTTTGAGGCCAGCACGGCAAGAGGGTCCGCTACCACCTCATCGAGCTTTTGGAACAGGGAAACTTTGGCGTTCTCGTTTTCAAGAATGGCTTCAACCACTAAATCTCGATCCGCCAGCGCGTCAAGATCCGTGGTGAAAGTAAAAAAACTAAGTGCACGTTCCATCCCAGCTTGTTCCAGTTTGCCGGAACGGACCGCGCGGGCGAGCGAAGTTTCAACGCGACCTCGGGCCCGATCCACCGCAGCCTGATCGGTTTCCAAAATGATCGTGTCGATTCCGGCCCGGGCACTTACTTCGGCGATACCTGATCCCATCAAGCCGCCACCAACAACACCAACACGTTCAAAACTCATAGCCACGAATTCTTCCACCTTTGACCAATCCCGTGAATTCCGGGAGTTCCAAGAAAACCGCCTTGTTCCAGTGAGCGCAATTCTCGACCTTTTGGCAGCAAACTCCAAGGACCGGCTCGAATTGTGTGTCAAACGTCATCGACCTGCCAGAATGTTGGCATGCGCTGGTCCAGGCACCCGCATTCGCATTTCTTGCATCGCAGTTTTTGAACACGTCTTACTAACACAGGAGTTCTTCATGAAGGTCAACTTCACCGTCGCCGACTTTTTGGATCGGGCCGTCACTGTCTACGGCGATCGCATTGCCGTGGTCGACGAGCCGGGCGCGCTGGGTGCTCTTGGATCCATCACCTATTCCGAGATGGACGCCCGAGTACGCGCCATGGCCCGCAAGCTTGAAGATCTCGGCATTGGCGTGGGCGAACGTGTGGCCATCGTGAGCCCCAACTCGGCGAAGTTCCTGATCTCCTTCTGGGGTACCGGCAAGTACGGGCGGGTGCTGGTGCCCATCAACTTCCGTCTCAACAAAGAAGAGATCACCTACATCATCGAGCATTCCGGTGCCCGGGTGTTGTTGGTTGATCCTGAGCAGTACGAGGTGGTGAAGGACATCGCCGTTGAACACATTTTTGTGCTCGATGGTGTTTCCGATGCCGAACTGTTTGCGCCGCTTCCCGCCGGTGCCGCCGAGCCAACCGCTTGGGAGGCTAACGAAGACGCAACGGCCACCATTAACTACACGTCGGGAACTACCGCACGTCCGAAGGGCGTGCAGATCACTCATCGCAACGCCTGGACCAATGCGACGACGTTTGGCTGGCATTCGTCGGTTTCAGATCGTGATGTGTACATACATACGCTGCCGATGTTCCATTGCAACGGTTGGGGCCAGACGTACGCGGTGACCGGCATGGGTGGCCGCCATATCGTGATTCGCAAGATTGACGGCGCCGTGATCCTTGATCGCATCGCCGAACACGGCATCAACTTCGCCTGCGGTGCACCTGCCGTTGTGGCCATGACCCTTGATGCCGCCGCCAAACTCGCCGCAGCTGGTTCCCCCATCCCCGGGCGTGATTTAATGCGCATCGTCGTGGCAGGCGCACCCCCTCCATCGTCGGTGATTGAGCGGGTTGAAGTTGACCTGGGTTGGGAATTCATCCAGATTTACGGCCTCACCGAAACCTCTCCTCTGCTGACGATGAACCGCTCACGTGCCGAATACGACGATCTCACTCCTGCAGAACGGGCGAAGCTCCTGTCCCGTGCTGGCGCACCCGCAATCGGTGTTTCCATCAAGCTCGATGATGAGGGCGAAATATGTGCACGTAGCAATGTGGTCTTCGAAGGTTATTGGGAACAGCCAGAAGAAACCGCCAAAGCTATTCGTGACGGCTACTTCCATACCGGCGACGGCGGCTTTATGGATGGCGCGTACGTAGTTATCGCCGATCGTAAAAAGGACGTCATCATTTCTGGTGGAGAAAATGTTTCCTCCATCGAAGTTGAAGACTGTCTCTTTGGACATCCAGCCGTGGCCGAGTGTTGCGTCATCGGCGTGCCCGACGAGAAGTGGGGCGAAACCATTAAAGCCCTCGTGGTTTTGCGGCCAGGCGTTGAGGCACCAAGCGATCGTGACATCATTGCGTTTTGTCGTGAACGTATGTCGCACTTCAAGTGCCCGACGTCGGTCGAATTCCGTACTGAACTCTCCCGCACCGCCACCGGCAAACTGCAGAAATTCAAACTCCGCGCTCCCTACTGGGAAGGCCGAGAAAAGATGATCAATTAGCGCGGTTTGGCCCAACGATTCCTGTCACCAAATCAACCGGCGTGAGCGCATCGTTTTGACGTCCTCCGGGGCGCCCAGTTCGGCGCCATCACCGCTACGGCAGAGGAAACCAAAAGGAACTGACAAAAAAGTTCGGGCGAACTCGGTGTAGGTTCTGGGTCTTCTTCGTCGAGGTGGCAGTTGTGAGTTGGGAAAAGAATTTCATGCGGGCCGGCAAGGTTTTTGAAACCCTGGCCAAACCGTTTGCCACCATCGACTTGGATGCCAAGGACTTCGATTCCGAGCCGGTCCTCATGGCGGCCAACCATCGCAGCCTGCTTGATGTCTTTGTCGCCCTGATTTGTTGCTACCGCTTAGGCCGCCCTACCCGTTTCATCGTTGGGCGAGTGTTCTTTAGACGCCCGGGCTTGGGACAGTTTTTGCGAGCCATTGGTTGTATCGAAGGCGGCAAGGGCAGCGGGGCCGACAAGGTTGCGATCACCGCAATTCAATCGGGGACGACGTGTGCGATCATGCCCGAAGGAAAAATAGCCGACATGGAACCGGGCAAAATTCTGGGGCCGCTCATACCGGGTGTCTCAGAAATTTGGGCCCAAACTGGCTGTGCTTTTCACGCCGTGGGAATTAGTGGGGCTCAGCAAATCTGGAAGGCCGGGAAAAATCTTCCTCACCGTCCGCATCTTCGAGCCGCAAATCGTCCAGTAGTTCACGTCCGGGTGACGGAAGCTATTCGTGAGCCGAAAGAGCAATCCACCTTGGAGCGCGTAGCCCAAATCATGGAAGACAACTGCGTTGCCAGCGAAACGGACCGCGTAGCCAAGTTGGCACTCCGCTAAAGGTCTTCCTTCACCGGGCCTTCACTTGGAACAAATCTTGAGGAGTCCCCGGTACGGCTTGCCGGTCGGAAAGGACGTGCTGGTGGGGCTCAAAGCGAAGCGGAGTTGAGGCCGCCAGCAATCACGAGTCCAAACGGATTGTTCGAAGCTTTCAATCGACGAAGCTTTGCAAACAAATGCCATTCGATGAACCCTTGCTGTTCGCCGAATCACTTCGCCGATGCGATAGACGCACAGGTGCTGATGCCCTTGAGCACTCCGGCACGAAACGCCGAGACTTGTTCAAAACCGGTGCCGTAGACCGAGGAAGCACCTTTGGCCGACGATTCCAAAATGGTCCGAACTGATTCATCCAAGTCGCCTGGGGATAGTTGGGAGTTTTCCGGATCGCTTGCATCAAACATGGTTCCCGCCCAAGCACCAACTCGACAGTTCGCCTCATTCCAAAACGGTTTCGTATTTGGATCTTTGCCCTCGGCGACTAAATCAGACATAGCCCAACCCATCCCAATCGTGGTGGCCGGGCCAAAATCGCCAATCCGGTCATACAATGTGCGCATACTTTTCTCGTCGTAGCGCAGGGTTTTGTCGTCGTCGCAATAAGAGAGCGTGCTGTCGCTGAAACCTTCCGGCGAAACCGGCTGAGCAAAGCAAACCGGGAACACCTTCGCTGCCGATGTGATCACCGGAGCGGTAGAAAACACGGATTTCCAGTTGTTGGCCAACTCTTTCGTGATGGAAGGAAGCACCTCTGGATACGGAAGGTTTCCGCCGCGAAAACGCTCTTTGAAACTCCGGTAAGGAATCGCAACAAGGTCAGGAAGTTCCTCTTCGTAATAGGCACAGGAACTGGGCGTACCTTGAAAGCCATCTTGGAACGCGCGGATACGATCGAAGGCCGTACCGTGAGCGCCTGGATCGGTCGCGACCATCCCCACCAGGTCACGGAACTCAATGAATCCCGACAGTGCCCTATCCAGTTCGGTGTCGCGAAGTTTTGCCAACTCCTTGTCGGTTTTGGGATCAAGCGACGCTGCCCATGCTCCAGCGAAACAGTCAGCTTGTTGTTCGGCAGTAATGGTATCGAGGTAGGATCCAGAACGCTCCTGAATCGCATGACCCCATTCATGCGCAAGCACAATGGCGAGAAGAAAGCGCCCATACTTCTTTTCCAGCCGCGGAAACAGGCCCTGGTCATCCCACGCAATGAAATCGCTCTCGGGGCAGTAGAAAGCATTCTGTTGCAAAATGAGATAGGGAAGACTCTGGCCATCACAAGACGGAATTTGTGAGCCGGCACTGTATGCGTACACACCACCGCTGAGCTTCTTGTAGGTGTCGTCATAGACCTCGGGAAACTGTTTGGCCCAGTATCGGTCAATGGAGGTGAGCGCCTGTCGCATGGTTGGGTCGTAATCTTGAACAGCGCGTTTGGGTCGCGTTGCTGGCACCGTGCTGGTGGCCACTTCGGACCCACTTTTGTCTTTGGAGCCTCTAGTGGCTTTCTTGGTTTTTGCAGCTTCGTTTTGATCACTGGCGGTTCCAACGTGCAGCGCCCTGCGAACGGAAGCAGGGAGAATCGAGGGTTTGGCCAGCGCCACCACGGCCCCGGCGATTAGTAAACCTGCGAGCCCCAGAATCGGCCACCGGCGGCGGCGCTTCTTTCGTCCAGCATCGTGCACAGTCGGGATCGATTCCGGCCAGACCGGCTTCACGGGTAGGGGAGTATTTGGCGAAGTCTGTTGGGTAGGGGATGCCGCATGCATTCCGACCGATTTCTGGGCAGAAATCGCAGCTGCCGCGGCTTCACCCGACGCCACGTGCTCGCCTGGACGAAAAACACCCGATGTACCGACGGGTAGCGTCACGTCAGCGTTCAGTGCCGCCACGCCGATTTGATCGCTCGGACGTACAGTGCTTTCAAACGTCTGTTCAGCCGGATCGGGCGCTCCTGAATCTAACGCAGAAGTTTTGACCGCTGGAGGCCCAAAGGACCCCATGTTTGATCTGACGGGCCCCATTGGCGGATCGACAAAGCGCTTCAGCGATTCCCAGGCAGCACGTTCGGCAGAGGAGCTGGACGCTTGGCCCACGCGCTGCGAAGGTCGATCATCGTTTTCGCTACCCAGGGTCACCACTTCATTGTGGCGCGTTCTTGGGGGTACATCGAGTGTAACGGCGCTAGGCACGTCAAATTGCCAGCTCAACCCACCAGAAACTGCCTCCTATGGGCGAATACCCCGGAACTTCTGATTCCGACGGTCTTTTCCGATATGGGCAGACAAAAAATTTCCACAACTTTGGAATGCCCGCATTCCAAAGTTGGCAGACAGAAGCTACGGTTTCAACTATGAGTTCTGGGGCGCGGGGCAGCGATCGATGGTTGTTGGGCGCGCTCGCTGGCGGAGTTGGCGTCATTGCCGGTGCAGCACTCCCCTGGCTCGAAACCGGTGGGGTTGCTCGTTCGGTTTTTACCCTAGCCAGGGTGGCCAGTGAGCTGGGATTGCTGGATCGACCCGGCCGAAAGCTTGCCGTTTACAGCCTTCTTGGCGTTCCGTTGTTGGTTCCCCTGGCGCTGATTCTGTTGAGTCTTGGGCTTCGCAAAATCTCAGGTCTCGTCTTGATCGTCACTGGGCTCTTGGGTACCGGTTCAGGTGGTGCCGGAGTGGTGTTCGGATTTGGTCAGGTTGGACCCCCTGTCGCTCTCGTTGGTGGGTTGATTGCGTTGGTGGCCGCAGTCGTGGGTGCCTTCCGTAAGTTCCCGCAATCGCCGACCTCAACGATTCAGTTCAGCGAACCCGCCTGATGTTGGTCGACGTTTGTGGCCACGTTCCCATTGTTTCTAATCCGGGAACCAATGTGAACACCGTGAACGTCACATATTCAAGAACGAAGCCAGTTCGGCCGAAAACCGAAATCCGCACCGAGTTCCAAAACACATCGCTACACGAGCCCCCGCATTCGCAAGAAAAGCCTAAGGAACCGTCATGACTATTGAGCCCAGCCCGCTAGACCCATTCTCCCTTGACCAGACCAACCAGGAGACTGTTGATCTGGCCCCCACGCAGTCCTGGGACAGTCCTACCGTAATCCCCAGCGTGTCCGAGGCGGGTAGCGAAGTTCGTTCTACGTTCAATAACGCCACGGAAGGACTCGTTGAATCCATTCCGAGTTTCACGCCACCAACGCCTTTAACAGCGCCTGCACCTGCGCCTGCCCCAGCTATGGCTTCAGCGCCAGAGATGGCATCAATTCCGAGCGACCTGGCGGCTGATCCTCTGGGTACATATCAGTCCGTTGCGTCTGCATCGACGGGTGTGACTGGCGATGCGGTGACGGGAGTCGAGGCTGCAGTTGACGGTATTACCCCTGGAACGGTCGAGGCTGCAACTGACGGTATTACCCCTGGAACGGTCGCTGCGGTTGCGGGGACAACTGGTGGATTCGGTGGCGGAGGACCTTCGTTTCCCACACCGGCTTTCGGCGATTCCGGCCCTAGCGAACCCCCAAAGAAGAAACGCCGCTTGGCGCTGTTGGGAGTGGGCCTCGGGGTTCTTGGATTGGCGGGTGGTGCCGCTTTTGCCATCACCCAGATCAAAGGCACAGAGAAGGCCAACACTCCTGAGCAAGCCATTGAGACGTTCTACAAGTCGTTTGAAAACGGCGATGCCATTGGACTAGCCAAAACGTTGGCCCCGGGAGAGCGTGATGTGATGCTCGATTCGATGGTGCCGATGCTGGCGGAGATGAGCCGGCTCAAGGTGTTGGAGAAAGACTTTGATCCTGCAAAGATCAAGGGCTACACAGCGAAACTGAGTGCGTTCAAGGCAACATCAACAGTGGTACGTCCCGATCTTGCCCATGTGGTGGTAACCAGCGGAAAGCTCTCCACCACGTTCAACCCAAACGATTTGCCCTTCGGTGATTTCGTCCGAAAGCTTGGTGGCGATGACCTGAAGAAGTCGAAGTCGACCACGCAATCCTCAGATATTGGCAGCAAGGCAGACAATCCATTTGTGGTGCAAAAAATTGGCAAGCGCTGGTATCTAAGCCTGAACTATTCGATCGCTGAATCCGCTCGTCTCCAGTCCGAAGACGTTTACAAAGTGCCGTTGAAGGGTGCTGGAGTAGCGGCGAAAGGTGCTGCAACTCCGGAGGCCGCTGTGAGCGACATGATGCAAGCCATGGCCGATCTCAACGCTCGGCGCATCATCGAACTGCTCCCACCCGATGAGTTCGCCGCTCTTCACGATTACGCCGGACAATTCATTGACTCTGCTGATGATGGCGTGAAAGAAGTTTCAAAAAAGTACAAGCTCAAGGTGACACCGAAATTGCTCACCTCCAAAATCGCCGATGATCGCGTCGTTGTGACCATCAACGATTTGCCGTTCAACCTCAAGGTCGATGATCCGGAATTGAAGGTACGTGCCAACTATGCCGCCAAAGTTCTCGATGCTTCGATCGACACCAAAGACGGCTCCAAAGGCAAAGTGACGTGGAGGAACCAAATACTCGACGGATCGTTTACCTCTCCTGAAGGCGAAAAGGTCTCTGCCAAATACGCCAAGGAATGCTTGACGATCACCGTGGACGGCGATGAGAAGAAGGGCTGCGGACAGGAGGGCCTAGCCAAGCTCTTCTCCGATATAACCGGGCAGCAGATCGACACGTCGACACTCAATACCGACGGACTCGGCTTCTCCAGCAAATGTAAGCCCACGAACAACGGCAAGCCCACAATCGGTTTCACGGTGATTAAACGTGAAGGTGCTTGGTATGTGAGCCCCACTCGCACCGTGCTGGATTCGGTAACTGCCGTGATGAAGAAGCTGGAACCGAAGGACATTGAATGCTTACGGGATCAGATTGAGACATCGATTAAGTCGCTCAGCAACCAGAACGACAATCCTGATGCCATCGACCCAACGTTCATTGATCCAACCGATCCGAATGCCGATCCGTTTGCTTCAGCTACGTTCCCGGATTTCCCGGTGGATTCCTCCGTAGCGTCCGATGACATCTTTGCCGACGACACCTTTAGCTTCGACACGTCGGCGACTGAAGACACGATTGTTCTAGAGGAACCGGCATCAGTAGCGGCCGGGCCAGCGCTGTCGCCAAGACCACCAAGGTCAGCTCTCCGGAAAACGCTCTGAGCTGAAGCGGCTTCAAAGTAGACCCGAGCGCGTTCCCTCGGGCTACATGTTTGGGGACTAAACGAAAGAACGTGGCGGGCTCGAATTTGGAGCCCGCCACGTTTGTTTTGGTCAGTTTTGTCAGTTTTGTCTGTTTGGTCAGTTTTGTTTGTTGTTTCGCTCGTTCGTTAGAACCCCATCTACCGATCCATGGCTGAGCGTCTTGTTCAGCAGCTGGCCAGCGCTGCATCGCCGATGGCGTAGAGCGGCTTTGCAGTGGCGGTCACCTGGGAAAGAAGTGCTGTTCCGGTGGGCAGAATCTGGTCAAGGAAGAATTCGGCGGTCGCTACCTTGGCGGCGTTGTAGGTATCGGCAACTCCGGCGCTGGTGGCATTCACGGCTTGGCGGGCCATAAGCCATCCGGCGACGACCGTAGAGAACAAACGAAGGAACGGTGTTGCGCCACTCATGCCATCGAGAACTTCGGCTCGGCCCGCACTCATCATCCAACGCACCGATTGCTCAAGGGCGTCGATGCCGGCACTGAGATCCTCACGCAGGGCGCTCAGCGGACCTTCGAGCAATTTCAGGTCCGCCCGCATGGTTTCGATAAGCTCACGTACTACTGCACCATCGCGCATGGGAAGTTTGCGACCGAACAAATCCAGTGCTTGGATGCCGTTGGTGCCTTCATAGATGGCGGCGATACGAACATCGCGGTAGAGCTGTGCGGCACCGGTGTCTTCACAGAAGCCCATGCCACCGAAGATCTGTACACCTATCGAACAAATCTCATTGCCTACATCAGTGGACCAAGCTTTGGATAGGGGCGTCAGCAGGTCGGCAAGCTCAGTAGCAGCGGTTCGAGCTTCGGGTGTGGAAGCGTGGCGCGAATCATCGAGGGCTTTGCCGTTGAGATAAATTAGATGACGCATAGCCTCGATTTGAGAACGCATGGTCATAAGCATGCGGCGAACGTCAGCGTGGCCAATGATGGGTAGGCCCGCTGCGGTAGATCCGGCTATTCGGCCCTGCACCCGACTCATTGCGTGGGCGTAGGCCAATTGGTAAGCGCGTTCGGCAAGTGCCTGCCCCTGCTGTCCAACTGCCAAGCGTGCATTGTTCATCATGGTAAACATCGTGGCCATGCCGGTGTTTACTTCACCGATCAATTCACCAATTGCCCCTTCCCCATCGTCACCGAACGCCAACACACACGTTGGTGAACCGTGGATCCCCATTTTGTGTTCGGTGGAAACGACCTTCACATCGTTGCGGGCACCGGGAGTTCCATCAGCGTTGAGCACAAACTTGGGGACGATGAAACACGAGATGCCTTTCGTCCCCGCTGGTGCGCCTTCAACGCGAGCCAACACCAAATGGATGATGTTGTCGGTAAGGTCATGTTCGCCCCAGGTGATGTAAATCTTTTGACCGGTGATGCGCCATGTTCCATCGGCGGCTTGAACCGCTTTGGCACGAAGGGCGCCCACATCGGAACCAGCGTCGGGCTCGGTGAGGTTCATGGTGCCGGTCCATTCGCCACTCACCAGCTTGGGAAGGTACGTCTCCTTTTGGATCTCCGAACCCCAATGGCTGAGCGCTTCGATGGAACCCTGGGTAAGCATGGGGCAAAGCGCGAGAGCCATATTGGCCGATTGCAGCATTTCCGACATGGCGAGGCCCACAACGTGAGGGAACCCACCACCGCCATAGGTTGCGTCGAGCGGGACGGAGCCCCAGCCACCATCGACGTACGCCTTGTAGGCGGTCTTGAACTCCGGTGGTGTGGTGATGGTTCCCGCTTTGGTATCGACCTTGAGACCAACGCGGTCACCAATTTCGTTGGTGGGCGATATCACTTGGCCGCTGAGTTTGCCGAACTCTTCTAGAAGCGAGGTCACCGTGTCGGCGTCGGCATGGGCGAAGGCTTCGTAGTGGGCAAGTTCACCCGCGCCAACCAAGTTGAGCGAAAAAGCAATGTCACGGATGGGGGCGGTGTAGTCAAGCACGAAATCTCCAACGATTCGATCAACAGCCCCGGTGGGGTGTCCAGATCTGTGAAGTCAATTCTCGCGTGCTCCCGTGCGTATCTGCATGAATCCCATCGGATTTCGCCAATCGGCTGCGGGGAGCAGGGTAACTACTCACGTGAACCTCAAATACTCACGTTCACCGACGATTCAAACCGTTGAAACTCGTTGGGCACGGCACGAGTTCATTTTTGGTCGGCTCCAGCCAGGTGGAAGTCCCTGGTGTCTGTTTGGGACACAACAAAAGACCTCATTCGACAAACGACCGAGGCGCGGAACCAGACAGTTCTCTTAAGCTCCCACTATGAAAACGCCACGGCAGGGTACAAAGTTCCTTTTTCGTCGAGTCCTCGTAGCGCTAGCGATGGCTTTGACGGTCATCGCTCCAGCTTCAGTCGTAAGGAGCGCAGGAGGAAATTCCTGTGGATGGCAAACCGGTTGTCGCGAACTCCCCGGGGTTTGTATTGACAAAGAGACGGGTAAGGATGCCCCTTGCCCTGCTCCGACCGATGAAATAGGCGGCACCGGGGCCAAAGAAGATTTTTGCTTTGACCCAGCAACAGGCTTGGTAGTTAATTGCGGGTGGCAGACCGGCTTTGCCTCCGCCGACTAAGTATGCCAGCCTGCCACGTGGCGGTCTCTTTGCAACCCAAAACGCCAGCGACGCACACTAGGAAAACTGCTACAAACCGAGATGGCTTCAGATGAGGTTCTCGCTCAAACCTGGCCCTCTCAGGCCTTGCCTGTCAATCCAGGCCCTCTCAGACCTGGCCGACTCTGCGAAGTTCCCGTAGTCTTCCAAGGGTGATCACAGCACTCGACGGCCGTTGGATTCGTCAACGCCGTCGAGAGCTGAACTACACCCAAGAGCAGTTGGCAGAGCTTTTTGGGTGTACCTCATCGATGCTCAAAAAGATTGAGCGGGGTGAAAGAACGCCGTCAACTGCGCTCCTTGCTCGGATCGTTGAAAAGCTGGGATCGCCCGAAAGCTCACCAGCCGCTGGTTCCATTGGCGTCTCTGTGGTGGTTGCCGGAGACAGGTCCCATGCCTGGCTGTGTGCACTTGCATCAGCCCCTGAGAACCGTGAGTTGGAGTTTGGAAATGAAGTAAGGGTTGTGCAGATATCTGCGATCGAACGTCTCGAGGATGGGCTTCTCGGGGAAAGATCGTCTAGCGGGGTTATTGTCGCTGCACACAACGGGGTGATTGAACCATTTGAGGTTGAGCGCCGAATTCGGTTTCTTCTTGGTCTTGGTCAAGGAGGGTCCATAACGATGGATCGGCTGAGTGCAGCGTTATTCGAGGACCATTTCCCCGATCGCCAGGGCAGTGAGGTTGGGCGATTTTTAGCGCCGAGCGGGCGGCGCGAGACCATCTTCCGATTTCGCAATTTGCATGACTCTCAGGAAGATCGTCGTGGGGTGCTTCCCTTGCTGCATTCCTCGTTAATCGGTCGCGAGCGAGACGTTGACGGTTTGCTCGCGGTTTGCCGATCGCAACCGGGCCGTTGCATTTTGCTAAACGGGGGCGGGGG
>JAYTWN010000108.1:0-5968 GCA_043743435.1 Acidimicrobiia bacterium | reverse complement strand
GTTGGCGGCGTTTCAAGATTCTCGTTCTGCGCCGGTGGCTGTTGGGATTCGGCAAGTGTTGCCTGATGTTGGGGCGAATACATGGGTGCAGGTAGCGATCCCGTTGGCGCCGTTGCTGGGTTCGGTTTCTGCGTTTGATGTGGCGATTAATCGTTCGTTGTGGTTTACCGGTGATGCCACAGCACGGCCCACTATTTACTTGGATCAAATCGAGTTGGTCGCTGTCGGGACAGTGAGCACTACGGTTCTGGGCACGCCCACAACGACCGCGGTCGGAGGGGGAGGTCTCAACGGTTCGTGTTCTCCAAAGGTCAGGATTCTTCCTCTCGGTGATTCTCTTACCTACGGTCTCCTCGGAGCCCCCAATCTGTCGGAAGATTCCTACCGCGGACACCTCTATCGAACGCTCACCCAGCAGGGCTACATCATCGACATGGTTGGGCCCGGCAATGGCCCTCTTGGGCTTGGCGGCGATCCCGATCACGGTGGTTTCGGTGGGTACACGATCGGCCCGGATATTGGCAACAACTATCTCGGAACACCTTCGAATCTTTACGAGATCGTTCAAGATTTCGTGCCTACCAACAATCCCGACGTGATCTTGCTGACGATCGGCACCAATGACTTGGCGGCCGGTGACCGAACGATCGCTGACCCCGCCGCAGAGGCGATAAAGCCTGATGGAATGTTCGCCGCGAACCTGGCTCCCTACCGCCTTGAGGGTCTCGTAACGAAACTCAAACTTCTGGCTCCGAACGCCATAATTGTAATAGGTGATGTACCGCCTTCGGGTGCAGCGGCCGGCGACTCTGCTGGATCAAAGCTGGCGCTGCGCCTCAAAGGTGAAGCACTCGGAAACGCCTCTGCAACCGATCGTGTTCTCTATGCACCCACGTTTCAACGGATGATTTCTGCCGGGTTCGATCGAGTCTCGGATCTGCTCGATGGTACCCATATGACGCTAAGCGGAGGGCAAAAGTTTTCGGCGGCTTGGATTCCGTCAGCTGCCGAAGCGATAGCTCTCCGGTGTGGCTTGCCAATTTCTTCAACAACAACCTTGCTCGTTACGACCACGACGATACCTGCGACGACTACGACGAAGGCTCCGACCACTTCGACTACGTTGCTGGCTACAACCACGACGATACCTGCGACGACTGCGACGACTACGACTACTACAACGTTGGTGGTCACCACTACAACGAAGGCTCCGACTACTACGACGACAACGAAGGCTCCGACTACGACCACGATCTTGGTAACGACGACGACGAAGGCTCCGACTACTACGACGACCACGAAGGCTCCGACTACAACGACAACAACGAAGGCTGCGACTACGACCACGTTGCTGGTCACCACTACAACCAAAGCTCTGTCGACCACGACGTTGCCTCCAACCACCACTACAACCACGACGACGTTGCCCCCAACTACGACAACAACTACAACTACAACGACGTTGCCTCCGACAACAACCACCACGTCGTCAACAACTACAACGACACTGCCTCCAACTACGACGACAACAACCACCACGACAACTACAACTACAACGACGACCACGACGATCCCCCAGATTGGGATCGATCCTGTGGGTACTCCACCTGTTGTCGACGCGAACGGTGATTTGGTGGTTTTGAATGGAGCGTTGCGGTCGGGTTTCCGAACGATTTCGGGGGAAACAAAGGCAGCGGCGATCCCAACTCCTGTCCCGGCACTTCTTGCTGCCGGGCGAACTGGCCCGGCTCTTTCGCTAGCTCCTTCCGGCTCAGTGGGTTGGCCCGCTTTGCTCGGCCCGGTCAGTAAGACTGTTCGTGCCGCAGAGTTTTGGGCGAAAGCGGTAACGGCAAGCACGGTTAACGCTTCAACCGGGGCGACGAATCTCGGTTTGGTCACGTTGATTGCTGATGGTGCTTGGCATCGCTATGTGCTTCCTTTCCCGACCGATGTTTCGGTGGGTTCGCCTGTTTTCATGTTTGTTGCTGCGGTTGGTGTGGGACCCAACTTGCCGGTGATCTTTGACATTGTCACGTTGGTTGCTCGACCGTTTGAGACGGTTTCGTTGAGTTCGAACAATGGTTTTGAGGGCTTATCGTTTGTTACGGCTACGGTTACTGGTTTGTGGAGCGCCGATTCACATTTCATGAGTGCTATGCGTACTTCGGATGGTCTCGAAGCTTGTGCAGCTTGCAGTCACGTGTCGGTTCCCGCTAGCGGTTCGGTGTCGTTTCCGCTGTCTCCTGGTGTCTATCGAATCGTGGTTGAAACTGGTGACACGAAATCCACCGTTGGTGTGTCGCCAACGTTCACGATCAACATTGCAACCACTACGACCACCACTACAACGACGACAACTTTGCCGGTTTTTCCGGTGAGTATCCCTGATGTGTACAACGGGTACGGGGAGGTGGTGGTGCTTGATGATGCGTTCAGGTCTGGATTCCGAGATGCAACGAGTGATGGCGCTGCGACTCCGATAGTTGCTCGTGCTACTCAGGGCCGTTCGAATGCGGCAATGATTTTCAATCCTGGGACTGATGCGATTCGTGGATTGTTGAAGGGGGCAACCACGGGTATTCGTTTCTGGGCGAAAGTATCGACCGGTACTGCTCCATCAATGTATGCACTAGTTGGCGGCGCTGCAGCTGGAACGGTTGCGCTAACGCCAGATGGTGCGTGGCGTGAGTACACCCTTCCGTTTAGTTACACGCGTAGTGCGGGCCAGGAACTGATTCTTCTTGGAAACGTTTCTGGTTCATCAACGTTCCTGCTCGATGACATGGGTCTGGTGAATCCTCCGCCTCCACCGATCACAACCATTCCGGCCCCTAACTATTACTACGTCAACCAGACAGTTGTTGATTGGCAGGTACACCTGTACTGCTGGACGTTCCGTAACTTTGATACGGGCAGCGAAACGTACGATTGTTTCTTCACAACTTCGGCTGGTTTACCACCCGATCTTGGACGTTACGATGCTTTTGCTAATGCTGAGGCGGCGGTTTTGGCTACGGGTGCAACAGATGATGATCCCTATCGTTTGAAGAGCGTCTACGGAGACTTCACGAAGACGAAGGTGATCAGTGTCAGGGTTGAAGGTCCGCCGCCGCCATATGTGCCGCCTACTCCGACGTATCCGGATTGGGGTGTAACTCTTGTCGAATTTAGTCCGACTGTGTTTGGTTTCAACACCCGGTTCGGTTCGCCGCCCTTTCTCGGTCAGTTCACTGCCCGGATTACCGCGATTCAGGCGATCGTTGCGGCGGGTGGGGTTGATGATGCGCCGCCTGGCGGGTTCGCGTTCACGCGTTTTACTACTGTTGCCCCTACTACGACTTTGGCACCCGCGACCACAACTACTTCGCCGCCTCCGGTGACGGTTCCGACGAGACCCGCAGCGTTTAGTACGTACCCAAACTATTTGCGTTCGCAGAAACTTATGGTTGATGGTGTCACGAATCAGTGTTTGGCGCCGGGTTCTTCGTCGATTCAAAGTTTGGCGGCCTCGTGTACGGCCGGGAATGCGTTGTTGTCGTTTACGGGCGTGAATCAGGGTGCGTTGTCGGGTTATTTAGTGAAACAGGGCAGTACGTGTTTGCAGGTCGATTACAACGCGCCTGATAGACAAGTGCTACTGGCTGATGGTTCGCCTGCGTTGAAGATTGGTTGGGTCCCTTGTGGTTCAACGGGTGATGACACAGTGTGGGTGCCATCGTTTGTTGGTGCTGATCCAACAAGTGCTGGTTGGTATCAACTTGTTCCGAAATACTCTCGCGGTGGTATTGCCAATCCGTGTTTGAATCTCAATCTTGGTGCTTCGGCGGGGACGCAGATGCTTGTTGAGTACACGTGCCAAGGTGGCACACACACCGAAGAGAATTGGGCGCCTAACGAATCCTTCTGGACAGCTCCACCAGGAACTGGCGGTGGTGGAACTGGTGGAGGACCCAGCACAACTCTTCCTCCGGTTATTCCGTCTGGTGGTGCACGATTTGGAGATGGCGCAACCACGATAAAGAGCGCCTTGGGCGACAACGTGTGCGTTTCGTTTCAAGGCGATAGTGATGTCACTGAAACGGGCATTTGCGACGAGTTCTTCGTTGCAAGGTTGGTGCCTGGCGGATACATTTTCCAACGGTTGTATGACTCTAAGTGCCTCACGAGTGTGAATTTGTCGCTAGTACTTGCGAGTTGTTCAGAGTTGGCCCCACTTCCGAGCCAGGTGTTCCAAGAAGGTGTTTTTGGCTCAGATACGTATTCGACTCTTGTGCTTGTTTCCAATTCGTTGTGCATGGCTGCCACGACTCCCGTCTCGTTGCGGCCATGTGATAGTTCACTTGCCCAGCAATGGACAGATCCTGAGATCGATCGCGAAGATATTGTTGAGCTTCCTCCACCGGGTTTGAACCCAGCAGAGACAGAGTTCTTCTTTGAAGTGGCCCGTGGTGCCCTGGTTCCAGCCTCTGCATTCAGTCAGGTTTGGGATGCGTTCAAACCGTATTGCGGTCTCACACTCAAGAAGTGCATCGGCAGCATCTTCAAGTACTTCAATTTCGTTCATGCAGTGGTGCAATTTGACCTGGCGCGCAAAATCCCCGGTGGAGCCGTCGAGTGCAGAGTTGGCACCACGAGACTCCGGATAGATGTGTGTGGTGGAGGGTACGCAGGCGAGGTCAAACTCAACTTCGCTCCCTCCGTGGTTATTGGGCAAGGCCAGCTAGCTGACTACATTTTGAAGGATCCGACGTATCAAATTGCTTCGCCCCTTGCTTGGGGTTTCAGCACGAACTCTGGACTAATCCCCATTCCTTGGGGAACAATCCAATACAACTTTGTGGGAGGAGGGGTTTGGGGGTACACGGTGTCCAACATTCCTGCGTTACCAGACTTTGTTAGGGCGCTAGATTCCGAAACATCTCGCCAACTAGCTAGGAGTTGGGTCGACGCTCTGTCGAAACCGCTGCCACTTTCGGTGGTGAATGCTGCATCAGCGAAGGCATTGGTATCGGCTATGCGAAACGAGGGTTACAGCAGCGCCTCGGTCTCCTTCGAACTATTTAGAAGATACGAGACAAGCATTGCGGCTGGTATCAAGTACTCCATTGTTGGGGTCAGTGTGATGGGGGCTCTTGCCGCTTTGTTGTGGTTTGTGGCGGAAAGCCGATGAAAAAGTTTTCCATTTTGATCCGATGGGACGTCGTTTCAGCTTCTCCTGCCCACGAATTGGAGGAACTTTGGAGGCTAAACGATCGGTTTGCTGATCTTTTGGCGGACAGCAGCCGGGAAGCGGTTCTCGCCCGATGGTCGGATCTTGGTGATCGGGAAAAGATGTTCCGGTCTTTACGAGGTGTGCGCAAGAAATTTCAGGATTTGCAGAAGGTCAGTCCTTCGAGCTACTTATTTTCGCTCGGTTCGTTCGGTCAGGGGACGAGCACGTTGCAGTTGCTCATAATGGATGAATCTCAGCCGCACGCTGGATTTTTAGTGAATTACGAGTCGACTTCTTTAGATGTTGGTTCGTTTGGGCGGGATTTGTTTGAGGAACTGGTTCGGGAGCACCGACCGATTTCGGCGTCTTTTGGGGGGTTTCGAGAGCATGATCGTCCGGCGCAGCTTTATTGTCCGGAAGGGTACGTGTGGAAGTTGTGTGATGGGCTGGTGCTTGACTCTAAGGTCGTAGAAAAGTTGGGTGGGGAGTCGGCGTTGAGTTTGTTGGCGGTTTCCGTTGAGCGTTTTGAAGCTGATGGGAAGGAACGCTTTTTGGCCTTTTTTGATTGGCAACGGCGGTCTAAAGAGTTGGAAGCTGTGCTCCGTCCGTTGTTAGCTCCCGAACCTGACGCTTCGCATCATCAGGCTGTGGCGGACATTTCAGATGATTATGACGCGGATCAAGATCCTGAGGCCTTTGCCGAGTTTCTCGATGAGTGGTCCGAAGAACAGCCCGTCAAGCAGTTCCGTCGGCAGG
>JAYTWN010000107.1:0-3337 GCA_043743435.1 Acidimicrobiia bacterium | reverse complement strand
GTGAAAACTTCGAGCAGGAGTGCGTGGGGGCTGCGGCCGTCAAGTATGTGGGCTTTTGATACGCCGCAACGAATGGCGTGGAGGCAGCTTTCGATTTTGGGGATCATCCCTTCTGTCAGGGTGCCGTCGTCGAGCAGGCCTTGAAGTTCAGCAACTCCGATGGACCGGATCAGACTCGATGCGTCCTTTACGTTGCGACGAATACCTTCAATGTTGGTGAGGTAGACCAGCTTCTCGGCGCTGAGCGCACCGGCTATGGCACCGGCGGCGGTATCGGCGTTTACGTTGTAGGCCTGGCCGGTTTCGTCGGTACCGATGGTGGCGATGACGGGAATGAATTCATCGAGGAGCAAGCGATTCACGATCTCGGTATTCACATGGTCGACGTCGCCAACGAAACCTAAGTCGGGATCGCGGCACGAGACGCGGAGCAGGTTGGCATCTTCGCCCGACATGCCCACCGCGAGCGGGCCGTGGGTGTTGATGGCGGCCACAATGTCGCGATTCACTTTGCCCACGAGCACCATTCGGGCCACTTCAAGCGTGGCCGCATCGGTTACTCGGAGCCCGTTGCGGAATTCGCTGGTGATGTTCAACCGGGTAAGCATCTCAGCGATTTGTGGGCCGCCACCATGCACCACAACTGGGCGCATACCTACGGAGCGCATCATGACAATGTCTTCAGCGAACAGCTTGAGCGCTTCGGCTTCGTTGGTTCCGCTGAGTACATTTCCGCCGTATTTGACCACGACGACCTTGCCCCAGAACCGTTTGATATACGGCAACGCTTCGATCAGCACCGCAGCCTTAGCCGACGGAGACAAATCACTCTGTTCACTTAGTGATTCGGCAATGGCGTTCATGATTCGCACCAACGGATTAAAAGTCCGTTGCGAGGACCGGAACCCAGCGCAAGGACCGCCGAGAACTTCGCCAAAAGCGGCAGAACTTTGCCGGAACACGGAATTCTCAGCCCGCCCAAAGGCAGAATCGTCGAGGGAATCATGACTTCACCCACAGCGTGAGAGAGCCGTTTGCTTCGCAACCAATTGCGGAATCCGCCGAGAACTTCGCCATGGGGACGGCCAAAACCGAAACGAAAGAGGAGCCTTGGTGGGCCGCGTCGACAGAAAAAGAAAGGCTCATGGGTACACCGCGAGGGTGGGGAGACCGGTGGTTTCGGGCCAGCCCATGGCGAGGTTGAGTGACTGGATTGCCCCGCCGGCCGTGCCCTTGACCAGATTGTCGATAGCCGAGATGGCGATGACAGTGTTGGTCCGCTCGTCGTAACGGACCGTAAGTACACAGTTGTTTGTTCCGGCGGTGGCCTTGGTTGAAGGGAGCCCATCAATCACGTGAATGAACGGTTCTGTTGAATACACGCCACGCATCAAGGCCAGCAGTGCATTGGTACTCGTAGGGCCGGTTGGGCGGGCATAACAGGTGGCGAGAATGCCACGGGTCATGGGGAGCAGGTGCGGGGTGAACAACACTTGTGCGCCGATGTTTTGTTCCATCTCAGGTGTATGACGGTGGTTCAAGAGTCCGTACGCTTCGTAATTTTCGGCGACGGTTCCGTAGAGGTTGCCGTGCTTGAGGGTACGTCCGGCGCCGGAAACTCCACAAGCCGCGTCGACGATGATGCCCGTACTCTCAATGGCACCGTGCTTCACCAACGGGGCGAGGGCGAGGGTGGCTGCGGTGGGATAGCAACCGGGTACGGCGATCAGCGTGGCTTTCTTGAGCGCCGCGCGGTGCAATTCGGGAAGGCCGTAGACCGATTCCTGGAGCAACTCCGGGCAGGCGTGGGGTTCGCCGTACCACTGTGGATACAGCGCAGCGTCTTTGAGACGAAAGTCGGCAGCTACGTCGATCACTAATTTGGCCCGCTTGCGCAGATCGGGAACCAGCTCTTGGCTTTTGCCGTGCGGGAGGGCCAAAAACACGATGTCTAACCCGTCGGCATCTGCTGGCCCGTACGGACTAAAGACCAAATCGCCGTACGCAGCAATCAAGCTTGGGTACAAATCAGCCACAGGGGTGCCAGCTTGTGAGTCGCCAGTTGCCCATTTGAGTTCGAGATTCGGGTGTTGCGCAATGAGGCGAAGGAGTTCTGCCCCTGCGTACCCAGATGCGCCGACGATGCCTACAGTTGCCATAGGTGCACCACTATAGCGAAGTTCATACACTCGGGTGCATGATTATGCATGAGTTGTTTTAGCGCACCATCAGCGAAGCGCCCATTTGGTACGGCGAGCTAAAACCCGTTTAGAGATTCGCTGCCATTTGGTGGTCCGAAAGCCGTAGAATTTATTGTCATACCCCTTCCTTACTCTTGATCCCATGAGCGCAAACATGACACTCACCACAGCCGACGATTATCTGGCCCAGCGCGAGACCGAAGAACGCATGGAATTGATCGAAGGGGAAATTGTCAACATGAACACGCCGAAGTTCGGCCATCAGATAGTCGCTTCACACATTCTGTACGAGCTGATGCACTGGATTCGTGGCGGAGTAGGGCGCGGCGTCGCAGCCATTGAGCTTGATCATCGACTCAACGACCAAAACGTGTTCGCGCCCGATGTTTGGTGGATAAACGAAGAGCGGAGACCTGCTCGTGGCGCGGCATTCACGGTTGGGCCACCCGATATCGCCGTCGAAGTCAGGAGCGAATCAACGTGGCGATTTGATATCGGCACCAAAAAGCGCGTCTACGAAGAGAGCATGCTTCCCGAACTCTGGCTGGTCGACACATCCGACGAATCTGTCGTTGTCTTTCGGCGGTCAACTCCCGCAGAGGCCACCTTCGATCAATCAGCTGAGTTTCGTCGAGGCGACCACCTTTCGAGCCGGCTTTTGGATGATTTCTTCCTCGACGTAGCGGCAATGTTCGACGCCCAACACTGAGGGGCGTGTGAGCTTCGCTGAGGACTCCTCCAGGCTGGCGGGACTCCACCAACCTGTTGAGCCGAACCCAAAGTTTGCGTCGCATCGACGAAATCGCCATCAGACTGTGGGCTTCATTCGGACTAACTGATCGTCACGGCTTGGCTATGGAGATCGTTCGTTGTGGGTTACCGCCAAATCAATGACTTTTTCTGCATTCCCCCCACCTCACTTTCCAATCGGAAAATCGGAATCCCCTTTGTAGTACTGGTCATGAATCTTTGTCTTTCCAGTAATACACACTGGCTGTAACTTCCCCGCCTGATTCGTCGACAACAACATTGAGAAGCTCGAAACCTTCAATCGTTTCGATATGGGCAGCGACCCGGCGGAGCAACTCGGGGAGTTTGTCCGAACTGAGCATGATCGAAAAAGCGTGACAATCCGG
>JAYTWN010000106.1:0-3842 GCA_043743435.1 Acidimicrobiia bacterium | reverse complement strand
GGCCGAGCAGGTTGGCCGGGAGCACTGGGCGCATTTGATCGATGGTGCCTCGACCATGGCTGATGTCCCATCCGTGGGGGAAGGGAATCTGGGTCCAGGTGGGCAGCAAAATGATCGGCGTGTGCGCCATGAGTTCGCTCCACATACGAGCAATCTCATGGCGACGGGTGAATGCAGCCACCACTTCGGCTCTGGTAGCCGGGGCGGAACCTGAAGCTCCAATCGAGAATCGTTTTCCGTCTTCGGATACTACCGACTCAAGGAATGCGCGCATATCTTCTGTGTCAATGGCCACCAGAGCAGACCAGATACGCGTGATTTCATCCGAGGCTGGAGGTTCGCCTTCCTCCACGATGTACCCGTGCTCCCGAAGCACCTCACCGGCTTGTCGAACCGCCGCAGCAATGTCTGGATGGGTCGGTGAACCGGCAGGCTCGGCACACAGCAACACTCGTTTGGGAACTTCAGGTCCAACCAGCGGCGCTGAAATCGATAGGGGATCACGAGGGTGGGCACCCATGACCGCCTGTAGACCTCGCCGAACGTCACGAACGCTGCGGGCCATAACTCCTTGCACGGCCATTTGTGCAAACCCGGGGCCAACCGATTGTGGTGGCAGGTAATTGGCTGCGGGAACGCGCCCAAAGCTGGGTTTAATGGAGCAGATACCCGCGGCATTGGCTGGGTTTCTCAGCGAGCCGCCAAGGTCGTTGCCGAGACCAAACGGACTCATGCCGCTGGCTAATGACGCTGCTTCGCCTCCGGAAGATCCCGCCACGGTTCGCTCATAGTTCCAAGGATTTCGGGTGAGACCGTGCAGTCCAGAATCGGTATGTACACGGAGGCCAAGATCAGGCAGGTTGGTCCGCGCAAAGGGTATCGCACCACAAGCGCGCATACGTTCCACCACCGGAGCATCACCCGGGACGACCGCTTCCGCCAAAACCACCACACCTTGTGTAGTCGGCAGCCCAGCCATGTCGATGTTTTCTTTCACCGTCATCGGCACCCCATGAAACGAACCCAACCGCTCGCCTCGGGCTACGGCTTGATCGGCAGCGACGGCTGCGGTTCGTGCCTTGTCTTCCATAATGCGAACGATGGCGTTGAGCTTGGGGTTCACCGCCGCCACCCGGGCTAGATGGGCATCAAGCACCTCGATGCTTGTTACCTCCTTCGCCGCAATTTTCGCGGCTAGATCCGTTGCATCAAGTTGCCAAAGTTCGCTCATAGATCGGACTGTACCCGCTAAGGCCGAGTGGCAACAATCATCGATCGCATCAGCTTGCGCAACAAGAAGATCAACAACAAGTTCAACAAAGAGAAAAGAACAGATTTAAGCCCGAGGTGAGCGGAGCAGACCTTCTTGCGCCACCGTCGCTAGATGACCGATAACCCCGCTGCGTCCCAGACAGGCTAGCCAGCGAGCACTTTGAGTTGTGTGGTGGGGCGGGCGCCGAGGCGGGAGATCACTTCACCGGCAGCAATGTTGCCGAGCTCAGCGCAGCGCTTCAAAGGTAGTTCCTGACAGAATCCGGCCAAGAACCCGCCAGCGTAGGCATCGCCAGCTCCGGTGGTGTCGATCACTTTGGGGACCTCATAAGCGGCGGCAGAAACCACTTCATCTCCATGGATCACAAGGGAGCCGGCCTTGCCCCTGGTGATAGTGGCAAACTCGCACATGGGTCGAATGAGCTTTACCGCGCGTTCGAAATCATCCGTTTGGAACAACGACATGAGTTCATGTTCGTTGGCAAACAAGATGTCGACCTTGGCCGGGATCATTTCAAGGAACTCGTCACGGAAACGGTCAACCAGGAAAGGATCAGACAGGGTGAAGGAGAAACGTTGTCCGCCTTCCTTGACATAGCGGATGGCTACCTCAAGGGCTTCGTGGGCGTTGAGTTCGTCCCAGAGGTACCCCTCCACGTAGGTGACCTTGGCCTGGGTGAACAGGTCTTTGTCAATGTCGGGCACCCGAATGGTTCGAGCGGCGCCCAGATAGGTGGCCATCGTCCGCTCAGCATCAGGGGTTACGTTGATGAGACTTCGCCCAGTTGGCGTGGACCCAGCTTCGCCCTTGGCAGTTTCAAACCGAACACCTACATGGTGAAGGTCAGACGCGTAAGAGTGGCCGAGGGCATCGTCGCAGACTTTGCCAACAAAGGTGGTGGGCGTACCGAGCATGGCAGCCACAACCGCAGTGTTGGCCGCGGAGCCCCCCGATTGGGTAAGAAGCTGTTCGTTTTGCCGACTTGCCGAGGCGGCCATGGCTTCGTAGAGCGGAACGGCCCGATCGCCCTCAATGAGTTCCATGGAGCCCTTCACCAGGGAAAACTCACCCAGGAAGGCGTCGTCGGCGTGACCGAGCACATCGATAATGGCGTGGCCGATTGACACAAATTCTGATCCGCTGTTCACGGTTGAGAAACCTTACCGGTTCTCGGCGCAACGCATGAACACACCGTTGAAAAACATCTCTGGCCCGGGACACCAGGGCGAAGGTGAACGTGATGCAGGTGCTCCCGATCCTCACTTGCCGCTCGGGTAGTAGCACCGTTCGTTCGGGTGACGAAGTCGGCCCGGCGGCGTTCGACGCAGCTGTGGGCAATACTTTGGGGGTGAGTTCTTCGACCAGCCCTTCGGCCGCTTCCACACCAGTTTCCGGGCCGTTAGATTCCGGGTCGATAGGTTCCGGGTCGATAGATTCCGGGATCATTTCAGCACACGATGCCATGGAGTACCCCGCGAACCCCTACCGACTTCCACGGACTGCGTTGCCGATCCGCTATGACCTCACCATGGCCCCGGATCTCCACAAACGTGACTTCCTGGGCGATGCACGAATCACCCTGAACGTCAGCGAACCCATCGCCGAAGTGGTTTGTAATGCGGTGGATCTCGAGATTGTCAAAGCGTGGGTTATTGATGCCAATGGAATCCGAATTGAAGCCGCTGCCACCCTCGACCCCGAGCGCGAACGGGTCAGATTCGCCTTGGAACGGACGTTGTGGGCCGGGTCCGCGGTGTTGCACGTACAGTTCCACGGCATCCTCAATGACAAGCTGGTGGGCTTTTATTCCTCCACCTATGAGGCCGCCGACGGAACGACCAAGGTGATTGCCACCACACAAATGGAAGCCACCGACGCCCGAAGAGCTTTCCCCTGCTGGGATGAGCCCGATTGCAAGGCCATTTTTGCCATAACGCTGTTGGTCGATGCTGGTTTGTTGGCGGTCTCCAACATGCACGAGATTGCCTCTACCACGCTCAGCTCTGGCAAACGCAGTATTCGCTTCGCTGACACCCCCATCATGTCGACGTACCTTGTGGCCATGGTGGTGGGCGAACTCGAGGCAACCGAACCCGTCGATGTAGGCGGAATTGCCCTGCGAGTGATTGCTCGGCCGGGCATGTTGGCTCAAGCTCCGTTTGCCTTGGAAGTTGGCGCATTTGCTCTGCAATATTTCCAGGATTGGTATGGCATTGACTATCCCGGAACCAAACTCGATCTGATCGCCACCCCCGATTTTGCCTTCGGTGCGATGGAAAATCTTGGGGCGGTCACCTTCCGCGAGACCTTGCTGCTGATCGATGAGACCAAAGCCTCGCGGGGAGACTTGGAACGGGCCGCCGATGTGATCTCCCATGAGATTGCTCATATGTGGTTTGGTGATTTAGTAACCATGAAATGGTGGAACGGCCTTTGGCTTAACGAAGCCTTTGCGACCTTTGCCGAAACTTCATGCTGTGCAGCCTTTCGCCCCGAATGGGAACGGTGGACGTCATTTGCCCTCTCTCGCACTATGGCTCAGGTGGTAGATGCCTTGCACTCGACGCGG
>JAYTWN010000105.1:0-9389 GCA_043743435.1 Acidimicrobiia bacterium | reverse complement strand
GGGGTGCTGCTCTAGCTCAGCGACAAGATCGTCATCGAGTGATACCGACAGTTTTCTCTTGGTTGCGGTCATACTAAAACCCTACTTTGGTATGCTAGTCGCTGTCAGGCCGGGGCTCTAATACCCAGATCGGGCATCCTAAGTTCTGAGAGCTACAGAAGCCGCATGGCCCCACGCCCGCAAAATCATCGAAAACGACCTCAAAATCTGATGGCCTTTTTCTTGCACGGTCAATTCTCCTTACCGATTTACCAAGTATGCATATTGAGTGAAAATTCCTACGCGAATCACGTACAAAATCCCACCCAATATAGGTACGTAGGGTTTTCGGGTTGACAATGATTGCCAAAAAGGAGACTCCTACCCCCCTCTATGGGCCGTCCGTCGGTTTGAAGAACGCGGGGTAGATATTGCGAACTGGTCAGGTAATGGGGACGGAAACCCACACGGATTTCCTTCAGGCTCAACCCATGACGGTCGAGACAAGGGCCTATCGTTTGTTTGTCGCTTATTCAGTTTGATGCCGGTTCAGTATTGACGCAGAGATCGCCTTGATCCAGCTATCGCGATCGCTAGGGCCGCCGCTGGGAGGAGAATATTCATCGCTGTACGGAGGGACCATTGCGATGCGTGCCAGTTGATGAAGGAGACAGTTAGAAGGCTCTGCTGAATGAACAGTACTCCCAGGGCCAAAAGGAGCTGAGGTCGAATTGCCAACAGAGCGAGCCCAACCACTGCCGCAGCAATGGCAACGGCCCCAAAAAGTTTGCCCGCCAATGACATTGCAGGATTTTCGAACCGGCTGTTGGCTAGGACCGCAGCTACACCAACAGCACAGCCGAGGATCGCGGGCCACCAAACCTTCTTGGCGGTTTTTGCTTCGGGGGTCGAGACCCACCCAATCACCGCACTAGTAAAGATGCCTGAGTGGAGAATGGCGAAAAATGAATAGTGTGGCGATGAGGATCGGGCGAGCAACATCCCTTCAAGAAGTCGAAAGCCGGTGGAAAAAACAACAAAAGAACCACCAGCAATTGCGATTCGTTGTTTTGCTGAAAGCCGGGTAAACAGCAGTACCACTGACGTCGCCGACAGCAGGATAAACGTGGTGGACGCAGCAGCCCACCCCAACTTTGAGTTCTTCCAACTGACCATGTTTTTGTCCATAACGAAAAGATAAATTGCCGACCATGCCATTACGGCCAAGCCTGTGAACCGAAGAAACTGACCTCGTTGCAGAAACACACCGAGCACACAAAAAGCGGCGAAAGCAACCGTGGACGCCAGCGGTGGCCGGTACTCCCAGGTCCTACTGAATAGAGCCAGTCCTACCGAAGCTAAGCCCATCGCGATTAAAGAGAATGAGGTGGCGTTACGGGTGGCTTCGCGCCAAAGGTCGAGTGGGGTGGAGGCGTTGGCTCGGTTGCTCATTCGGTTTCCGGATTTGAATGTGCGGACTGCTTCGCCGAGTGGTGCTTCGTTACCGTAGAGATCGGTAAGTGTGCCTAGGATTTCTGGACGGTTTGATTCGGGAACTGCTCGCAGAGCTAAGCGCCATGGGAACCCGGTGAGGGAGAGGTTCATACGAGTGCCCCCCTCGTCGCCGCACCGGGTTTGCGAATCGACTTGAGGGAGGCTCTCGATGATGCGGCTAACTGCTTCTTGACTGTGCGAGCCGAATCGGCCATCCGCTCGGCTTCTGCCTCAAGTCCGGAGCGACCGGTAGCGGTCAGGGCAAATGTGCGTCGGGCTCGTCCGTCGACGATTTCCTCAGAAGCAATTTCGACGAGACCTTCGGATTCCAGCCGCTCCAAACAGGCGTACATCGTGGCAACGGCCGGGCGTTTGGCGAGAGGAAACAGCACCTCCATCTGCTTGAGGATCGCATACCCATGACGAGGTTGATCAATAAGCGATGAGAGGATCGCGAAAGATCGGGAATCGACAGAATTCATACTTGACATATTCCAGTAACTGGAATATGTCTGTCAAGCGAATATTTATTGACGTACGCCCCGGGGCCACTCATGAGAGCAAGTCCTTGAGCGGTTTTTCGGCAGGCTAGTGTCGATTTGATGGGTCTGAGGCGGTATTGACATGCGAACGTAGCCATCTACTCCGAGTTGTTCCGCAATGGATTTCATGCTGGCCGGTCCGTCATCGTGGGTCGTGGCGAGGAGAAACTTTTGGTCGGTCTCGGAAAGGTCCCTGCGGGGAAGGCTCAACGATAAGCTGCCCCAATCGTCTGCGGGCAAGGTTTGATCCACGCTCCACTTGATCCAGATCGATCACCGATTCAGAAGGCGCCTGTCGCCGTATCTGGTGGCCCACTAGCTGGTTGGCCGTTGGCTTTGTGGTGTGCTTGGGTAATCGCGACTTCGAGCAAATCGCGAACTCCGAGTTCGGTTGCCCACAGCCTTGTATAGGGAAGATCAAACGCTTGATCGGTTACCCGAATCACGGAAACGAGATCGTCGAACTGGCGGGATTCGATGCTTCCACCCCACTCAAGCTTGGCCAGAACAATATCTTCGGGCGTTGGAACCGGAACATCAATCCCAAGAATGGAGATTATGGTTCGCCGAGAAAACTCGCTGACGGAAAAGGGCCGATCGCGTACCCACATCAGATCGGCTTTCCAGCCTGAGCTACCGGAAATAACGTTGAGCTGTCGTCGACCTTCAGAAATTGGGCCGAGGGCCGACAGTTCCGAAACGTAGTAACCGTCGGCTTGGCAAAGGCCAACGAACTGCTTCATAGCGTCGTTAGGAGGTTCTTGAGCGTTGACGATCAAGTCGAGATCCCGCGTAGTTCGAGGGTCTCCGTAATAACTGCTGACGAATGACCCGGTAAGCATGAATTCAATCCCACACGTGCGGAAATGGCTGCAAAGAACCTGAAAGAAGCCTTCAGGATCTGTCGACGAAGTTGTCACGGAAATGGTCATGGAGCCAGAAGTGGTTCGGTGGGGTTGGCTGCGATGAAAAGTTCATCACCCAAGACGAGACGTACAAAAGCCATCTGTGTCTGCTCGGGCGTGTAGTTCGGATGGCGTGCCGCAATTCCTTGTTGGCTAATGCGGTGCGCCGTTTTGGTCATGTCGACGGCCATCTGGGCTCGTTCGGTTCCGCTACGCGACTGAAGAAACCGTGTGCGAAATTGCTCAGCATCAATGCTCGTATCACGAGAACACGCCATCGCCACAGGTTACTTCTCCTGCGAGGTCGACTGATAAATACGATGCGCTTATCGTGGCTTCTTTAACCACAACACAATCGGTGGCCTGGGATGGCGAAGTCCACTGCTCCGCTGTCGATTTGTACGATGAGTCCGGCGTCGAGAGGTCGTGGGCGGTGTACGTTGGCGCATTGCGGTGATTGGCCCATTCGGGCCCGCTCCGTTCCGCAATCCATCGAGGTTGCCCCGTCTTGGTTGACAAATGTTAGCGAAATCGCTAATGTCACGCTTGTGGATGTGAGCGCGTTTTTGAAAAGTCGCCGGGTTGCGGCCGGGATTACCCAGGCTGAGTTGGGTCGCCGCGTTCACGTCACTCCATCGGTAATCAGTGCCTATGAACACGGAACTCGCGAACCGAAATCTGGTGTCTTTGTGGAGTTACTGCTAGCGCTTGGGGTTGGGTCTGTTCCGGTTGCTGAGATTGTGACGGCGCATCGATCAAGAGTTTTGGTGGATGTTCTTCACCTCGCGGAGGCGCTTCCTTATCGACCCTCTCCGCTGGCAATGTCTCCGTTGGGTCGATCTGCCGTGGCAATCCAAGCCGGAACTTCGACCGCTAAAGGGTTGGCTGTGAAAGCAGGATCGCTGTGAATCTGCCGGAGAAAATCGTTGAAATCACACGGTCGTTTACCGAAGCTGCAGTGCCGTACGCGATTGGTGGAGCGTTGGCCCTTGCCTTTGCGACTGAAGAACCACGCGGAACCCGCGACATCGATATCAACGTCTTCATTTCTGCCGATCGTTGCAAAGAAGCTTTTGAGGCACTGCCTGAGGGAGTTCGTTGGTCGTCGGCCGATGTTAGCCACGCGAAGCGAGATGATCAGATTCGGATTTGGTGGGACGACACACCGATCGATCTGTTCTTTTCAGCCCACGAATTTCATGAGCAAGCATCGACCCGGGCAATGCGTCAGGAGTTTTTTGGTTCGAGCATTCAGGTTCTCGCCCCAGTCGATCTTGGAGTATTCAAAGCGCTCTTCGATCGCCGCAAAGACTGGGTCGACATCGAAACCATGATCGAGTCGCGCTCCACTACAGGCAGGGAAATTGCGGTTCACGTCGCCTTGCTGCTGGGTGCCGCTGAACCAAGAGTCAAACGACTTCTAGACCTCGACACTTTGGGCCGAGGTTGAGGACGCTGTTTGTAGAGAGAGCGCACGAATCCGTTTGCCTTTCGAGTGCTCGTAGTACTAATCGATGCTGCCGCGTTCAACGATCCACTCGTTTGGTTGCCTCGTTACCGACGAGATGAGTTCAAAGTCCTTGTCGTAATGAAGCACCGTCAGGCCTGCGTGTTCGGCCGCGGCGGCGATGAGCAAATCTGGAATCTTGCGACCTTTCAGACCGTTGTCGGCGAGCATACGCTGCACTGCCAAGGCACGCTGGAACTCGGGTAAAGCAATCGGCACAAGTGGATGAATGGTAAGTCCACGTTGTAATGCATCCCATTCACGGGCGTTCGATGCGGAGAATCCGATCTCGAAATCGGTCATAACGCATCGAGCAGTGCCAATCCGTTTCAGTGCTTCTACGACCGCCGGAATGTGCCCACGGGTCAGCACGGAGGTATCAACTAAATGCGTGATTACCAAGCCTCGGCTCGATCCACCAGTGGAATCTCGGCGCACAAATTGGCCCAGCTGTCGAGTGATCGGTTTCGCTCTTCGGCTCGATTGGTCGCCGATTGCTCTGCAATTTGGAGAGCGCGATCAACCGTGGCCTTTAACGTCGGGGTGCCAAGGATGGCCTTCACCCGAGCCAGTAACTCCTCGTCCATGTCCACAAGATGTTTCATGTCCATCAGTATATATCATCAAGATATACTGATGCCCCAGCAGGTGATCTTGGCCATTCGGCAATCTCGAACCAATGTTGCCGTTAGTCGCCGTTAGTGGCCGTCGCCGTCGCCGAGAATTGGGGGCTTGTCTGACCAGGGGAAGTCAATCCACTGATCGGTGCGTTTCCATACGTAATCGCACTTGACCACGGAATGAGACTTCTCGTAAATCACGGCATTGCGGGCTTCGTGAACCGTCGACCCAACGAAGTCCATCACCGCCTTGAGGGTGTGACCGGTATCGGCAACGTCGTCGACGATCAAAACGCGGGAATCTTTAATGTCGACCAGGTTGAGTTGCGGGGGCAACATGACGGGGAAATCGAGACGCTGATCTATGCCGGTGTAGTACTCCACGCTGATTACAAATACGTTTTTGATCGACAGCGCATACCCAAGTGCACCAGCGGGAAGCAGACCGCCGCGGGCGATGGCCAGGATGATGTCGGGGATCCACTGGGAATCGGCGACTTGCTGGGCCAGTTCACGGGACGCATCACCGAACTTTGGCCACGTAAGGATTTCGCGTTCACCAGGACCAGGAGCTGCCATCGAAAGAATCTAGCCAAGTCCATAGAGCGATTTGCTCGGTTCGACACCCACAACTCAACAAATTCGGGTGGTTTCGATCACAGGGGCCATTGTCGTCTTCAAAACTTTGTGCACCCGGACAAACTTTGCGCACCTACACGCGGCGCAGGTGCGCAAAGTTTTTGCAGCAGCGCAAACTTTTCCAGAAGTTCACCCTGGTGCGAGGACAATGCAAAGGCCAACTCGGCAAAGGCCAACTCGGCGAAGGTCAACTCAGCAAGGGCCGGGTCAGCAAAGATCGGGTCAGCAAAGATCGGGTCAGCAAAGATCGGCTCAACTCAGGCCACGGCAAAGGTCAACTCAGCAAAGGCCGGGTCAGCAAAGATCGGGTCAGCAAAGGCCGGGTCAGCAAAGGTCGGGCTCGGCAAAAGGTTGACTCAGTAAAGGCCGACTCAGCAAAGGCCAGGGAAGCGGCTCTAGGCGGGTTTGGGTTGCATGGTGGCGGCGGCATCCGCGTCGCGAATGCCCAGCGACAGCAATCCGGCCAGGAAGGTGAAGCCAATAGCCACGGCAAAGGCGGTATGGAACGCTGAGGTGAATCCACCGCGGAGCGCCTCGGGCACAACCGTCTGCCCGAACTTGGCGGGAATGTTGGAGATCAGAACGGTCGACAAAATCGCTACACCCATGGCCGCGCCGAGTTGACGTTGCGTTGAAAAGATGGCGCTCGCCCGTCCCGTCTGCTCAGGTGTTATGCGGGCATAGGAAGCGGCTTGGAGGGGAATGAACGTAAAGGCCAGGAACAGTCCGCGCCCAAACATGATCGCTCGAATGGTCCACGGGTTGGTGTCCACGGTGAGGAAAAGGAACGGGATCGTAGCGAGGGAAAGTCCAAAGTAACCGAAGGCAAGCATGCGCCGCGGACCGATTTTCGGATAGAGCGAACCAGCAAACTTGGATACGGCAATCACACCGAAGGCCTGAGGGAAGGTGGCCAATCCGCTTTGGAAGGCCGTCAAGCCCGCGACTCGCTGCAGGAACTGCGGGAGGATAAACACCACGCCCAGAAAGGCCATGGTCGACGCGAAACTCACAATGTTCGTGGTGCGAAACATACGTTCACGTAGTAATTCGAGATCGAGCATCGGGGTTGCTGTGCGAAGCGACCACACGGTAAGTGACACCAGTGAAACTATGGCAAGCGCAATTGCGGCCAAAATCCTGCCGCTCGCCCAGCCCTCCTCGGCGCCTCGTTCAAGTGCATAAACCACTGCCGGGAAGCCCGTTGCCGCCAGCACAAACCCGGCGGCATCGAAGGGCCGTTTCGTAGTGACGTCATCCTTGCGAAGCCCAAAATAGGCAACGGCGAGAGCGAACAGGCCGATTGGAATATTGACCCGGAAGATCCAACGCCAACCAAACGTGTCGGTCAAAAACCCGCCCAGTACCGGGCCTGTAGCTGGAGCCAAAACGGTCGGGATCGTCAGCACCGCAGAAGCCTTGGCCCGTTCCGCCGGGGGAAAGGCTCGAAACAACAAGGTGACGCCGACCGGGGTGAGCATGCCGCCGCCCACACCTTGAAGCAACCGGAAGGCGATGAGCTGTTTGATATCTCGGGCTTCGGCACACAAACCGGAGGCCAGTACAAACATGACGAGGGCAAAAATGAAGACCCGACGGGTGCCGAACCGATCACCAAGCCAACCCGAGATGGGAATCCAAATGGCCAAACTGAGCGAGTAACCCAACACAATCCAGGTGGTCGCACCGAGCGAGGCGCCGAAATCTTTGGAGATCTTGAACAACGAAACGTTCACGATGGTGACATCAAGAATGTCCATGAACAGGGCCAAAACAAAGGCCAGGGCGACTACGTATTTGTACTGCATTCGGTGAAACATTTCCTAGACCTTAACGGTCGACGGTTGAGTAAACCCAAAGCCAACGTCCGCTGCGGGCTCCCGGGGCGTTCGGGGGTGCCGGGCGAGTTCTCATCGGGCCGAGCGCAAAGTCGAGTGCAAAGTCGAGCAAGGTCGAGAGCAAGGTCGAAAACTAGCCATTCTGGGGAGCGCGCAGCTGAAAGACTGCAGGCATGGAATTGGTTGGTAACTACGTGGCGTTGGAACCCCTTGGCCCCCAGCATGGCGAGGGTTTGGTTCGAGCGGCATCGCAGGACCGCCAATCGTTCAACTGGGCGCCGGTTCCGCGCACCCTCGACGACATCGCCCCTCTTCTCGCCAGCAGAGCCGCATTGGCGGCGGCAGGATCATGGATGAGCTTCGCCACGTGTCGTGCGTCGGACCGCCAAGTTCTTGGATCAACATCGTTTCTCAACATCGAACGTTGGGACTGGCCGCACATAGGCGCTCCCGATGCGGCTTGCCGTTCGGGTGAGAGCGCCGTCGGTTCGGGTGACGAAGTCGGCCCGGCGGTATCGAAGAAGGGTGAGCATCCAGATTCTGCGGAAATTGGGGCGACGTGGTTGGCCCCGTCGGCGCAGAGAACGGCAGCCAATACCGAGGCGAAACTCTTGATGCTTACCCACGCATTTGACGTTTGGGGAGTGCAGCGTTTGCAGATCAAAACCGACGCACGCAACCAACGCAGCCGTGATGCTATCGCCGGTTTGGGTGCCACCTTCGAGGGCATTCTGCGCAACTACCAGGCCGGTCAAGGCGATTTGGGTGCCGGTACGATTCGCAGTACCGCCATGTTTTCTATCGTCCCCGACGAATGGCCCGAGGTTCGTGACCGACTGCAAGCCAGGCTCGCTAAGTACGACACCTAATGCCGTGTGCGAGCGCAATCATCTTCCGATTCGTACTACCACTTACTAAAGAATAGTGATCACTTATGAACCGTGACCAAAGCCATGACCGACAGGATTGGGCGACTCACGGGTTCACCGGGGAGGCAGCGGATCTCATCGCCGCTGGGTCGCTGCCTGCGGCTTGGGCCAAGCAATGGGCTCTCAATCCTCAAGCTCCGATTCTGCTCGATTTCCGTCCCGGTGATCCCTTCAATCCAGTCGATCCAGCTGATCCAGTCGATCCAGCTGATCCAGTCGATCCCTCTGATTCAGCTGATATGGGTGAGCCAGGCGATCCAGGCAGTTCGAATGTTAGCCAGCCTCAGTGGGTCACGGCGGGTGAACTCGATGCCCGTACCCGAGAAGCGGCCTTGCGTTTTGGCGCCGCAGGTCTGCATCGTGGTGATCGAATCGTGATGAGTGGTGCACCATCGGTGAGCCTTATCGTCGCCCATGTTGGTGCTCTTCGGTTAGGGGCGATTGTTGTTCCGCTGAACCCTGCCTACTCAGCTACCGAAGTTGCCCGCGTTTTCGACGTTGCCAAACCAACACTTGCCCTCGCCGACGACCCTTCGCGAATGGTTTCGTCGACCGGTTTGGCTTTTGTTTCCGTGTCGTGCATTGAAGAACTTCCGATCCTCGATTCCGCATCAGGGGCACAGCTTCAGCCGGTAGAGCTTGACGTTTCCCTTACCGACGATCCTGCCATGTTGATGTTTACGTCGGGTACGACGGGTGAGCCCAAGGGTGTGGTGTTGTCGCATGGAAACATTTTGGCTAGTGCTGAGGCACTACGAATTTCCTGGCGTTGGACGGTTTCTGATCGATTGATCTTGGCCCTTCCGCTCTTCCATATGCATGGCCTTGGAGTGGGTGTGCATGGGACACTCTTGTCCGGCGCGAGCGCGGTTGTGCTGGATCCCTTTAGCGTGGATTCGGTGCTCGATGCCATTGCTAAGCACGAGGCCACACTGC
>JAYTWN010000104.1:0-2297 GCA_043743435.1 Acidimicrobiia bacterium | reverse complement strand
ACCGAGTCCACGTGGTTTCGCA
Source organism: Acidimicrobiia bacterium (assembly GCA_043743435.1). Taxonomy (GTDB): domain Bacteria; phylum Actinomycetota; class Acidimicrobiia; order Acidimicrobiales; family JANYDT01; genus JANMZO01. The sequence continues at coordinate 2,275 of JAYTWN010000104.1, read as the reverse complement.
CTCGTTCGTTGGCCAGGGACATTCGGCTGGTCAGGAGTTCAAAGCTCTGGATTACCAGGACACCCCCTTTTGAAGTTCGGTCCCACAGAAACACAGAAAGATCCGAAACCACCATTCCACCCGGAGTCTCACCTCCTGAAAACGCGCGCCTTGCACTACTCGTCGACGAACAGTGCCGCTCCACCCTGCCGACGGAACTGCTTGACGGGCTGTTCTTCGGACCACTCATCGAGAAACTCGGCAAAGGCCTCAGGACAGTGACCCCAAACATCAGATCTACCGAGCGCTCACATGGAAGCCAGTTCCTTGCCCAGAGTCCTGCTCTCCAACTGCTGCGCTAGGTTCATAAGCGCGCTTATGAAGCTCCTTTACAGAGGTGAGTGAAGTGGGATAGTCGATCGTCGTCTGCGCCCAGAAGCATGGTTAGTACACCGATTACTCGTTCCCGGTCGACGGAGCCGATGGCCAGCATTTCCTCAATGTCGGCCCAATCTTTGGTCCGGTTGAAAAACGATTTGAACACCGTTAGGTCGGTGCAGGACAGAAACGGAATGTCTTCACCGGCGAAGGATTGAAGGTTCGATCGCAACGATGCTTGCTCGTGGAAGTCGGTGGTGTTGAGGAACAGGTCGACCGGTGTTGGGCCCCAGAACAAACGGGTCTGCCCGTCTCGAAGCACAATCGCCACATCGTCTTCCGTCCACTCAACGTCAGCGGGTAACGCCTTCATCACACGAGCCGCTTGATCAGAGCCAACGAACACGTTGCAATCAATGTCGACGGTTCCCCGAGCCCGCGCCGTGCACCAGGCCAGAGCGAGCGCTCCGCCAAAGGCATGAGGAATTTGTGCTTGCTCAAAGCCCTGATGGAGGGCAAGGATTTTGTCGGTCAGCGAAATCATCGTTTCGTTCCAAAGATTGGGTACCGCAACGTCTTGGAGACCTGCAGCGGAAATTGCGAAGCAAGTTCCAAAACCTCGCGGAGTTCGTCCCCTCGGCTTTGACCTCGCTCGGATCGGGGAACTGCCGTTACGAGAAACGGCTCAATGGTGAACCCGGCATCGCGAATTAGCCGCTCAACAACACGGCTCGTTGGTGACTTCCGTCCGTTCTCATACGCTGAAAGCGTGGCGTGAGACGTCGAGGACCTATCCGCCAACGCCCGCTGGCTCAACGAGTTTCGCATCCGAGCCTCCCGCAGAATCGTTTCAACGTTCATCCTTCAATGGTATCCGATTGGATACCAATGCGTCAACCAAGAGCTAACAGTTGGCCAGGGCAGCGAGCGCTTCACAGATTTCGTGCATTCGTCGTTCGGGGAGCGTGGTGATTCGCTCGTCAAACAGCGTGGGGTCAAACACGGTGAGACTGTCGAATGTCGCCACACAATCGACGTCCATCCCATCAGCAACGGTCAGCGGAATACACTGCGGAATCCTCCGAATTGTCCGGGATACCGGCGCCACAACAACGGCGCTCAGTACGGGGATCATTTCGGTTCGGGTAACGACCAGATAGGGCCGCCTCCCAGCTGGACCGGTTGCCCAAAGAACGTCGCCCTGTTGAATGTCCGTGAGCGAAAGCTTCGCCTTCTTGGCTTTCACCACGGTTCTGAGGCGATCGACGCTTCCGAGGCAGCCCGAACCCATGCGGTCTCTTCTGCCGTTTGCGGACGTTTCACGTATTCAGCAACGATCTGAGCCCCAACTCGCTTTCGACGCTCACGTTCCAACCATTCCTGCATAGAAATCACGATGGCCGAACTTCTGTTTTGGGCAGACCCCAGATCAATGGCCTCATCCAAGGCAGCCAAAATCTCTTGGGGAAACCGCACCGCTAACTGTTTCGTCAATCCCATACCAAAGCGTATACCATTCCGCATGACAACGGATAATGGCCGAAGCTCGGTCAGTTCTAACCGACCCAATAGCTACGGTTCATCAACCCGAAAACCCTACGTACTTATATTGGGTGGAATTTTGTACGTGATTCGCGCAGGAATTTTCACTCAATATGCATACTTAGTAAATTGGTAAGGAGAATTGACCCTGCAAGAAAAAGGCCATCAGATTTTAAGGTCGTTTTCGATGATTTTGCGGACGTGGGGCCATGCGGCTTCAATAGCTCTCAGAACTTAGGATGCCCGATCTGGGTATTGGAGCCCCGGCTTGACAGCAACTAGCATACCAAAGTAGGGTTTTAGTATGACCGCAACCAAGAGAAAACTGTCGGTATCACTCGATGACGATCTTGTCGCTGAGCTAGAGCAGCACCCC
>JAYTWN010000103.1:0-2108 GCA_043743435.1 Acidimicrobiia bacterium | reverse complement strand
GTGAAGTAGTTCTTCAGGCGGTTCGAATAGGTGTTTCGCAACCGCCGTGGATCACCCACGTTCGCATTGGTGACCATCGCGAGGTGCAAAAGCAGCACGTCACGTGACATTGCACTGAGGCGACCTTCGGTGCGAATTGTTTGGGCAAAAAATGCAGAGTTGTCGAACATGATGGGCCTCGCTGTCTTGGAGATGGAAGGGATCGAGCTAGAAATTTGGAAACCAAGTCCCTAGTGGTGTGTCGCTGAATTGAGTGAGACGGATTGCGAGTCACGGTTTGTCGAGGGCAACGACGCTCCGAGGAACTGCCTGCTTTACCCAACCAGAACGACGAGGACAGCCATCGGCAAAGCTGGCCGCAAGGCGTCTTAGCTACATCGGCGACCCACCACTAGTTTCAGAAGTGGTCCTCCCCAGACCGTCAAGCTGGGTCGGAGCACCCTTCTGCGATTCGTTAAACCAGTTTGGTAACCAGTCGATTGATGCTTGAACCTGGAACGAACAGCGGCCCAGCCTCGCCAATCAATGACGCCAATCCAGCATCGGTGTGCTGAAAATCTTGGAAGGCGTCAAGCCCACCGGAAGAGTCGGCCCCGAGAAGCCACCCGACCTCACCAAAGGGCCCGAACACGCTTGACCCGAACATTCCCGCGAACCCGGCCTTCGTGACGTACTCCTGGATCCTGATCCCATATGCGATGGCGTCGGCGATTTTTCCTGGAGCTGGCAAAGCACTCGTCGCAGCATAAAAACTGTTTTCGGAACTCGAAATTGAACTCGCCACAATGAACGTCAAGTGATCTTCGGCGAGTCCCCACAGCGGCAACCCTTGAGTCACGAGTGCCTGTAACGCCGGGTCGCTGGCAAGCTTTGCGATATCAGCCATATCGGTCACGACGGTCGACCAGCTGATCCCGCCAGGGTGACCGAACTGGGCTTCGAACGCGGTAATCGGTCGGCCGGTAACTTTGGTGGCGGCGGCTGCGATTTTCGGAGCGAGAAGGCGAGCGGCGGGTAGATCGACGGCGTTAGCCGTTCGAATGCGATTGAATACGTACATCGGGTTCCTCCTGGTTTGAGTGTGGCGTTTTCGGTTCTTCCCTCAGAAGGAAGAACCGTTACCAACACCATCCAATTTCTCGGAGCGCAGTACGTCCCCCGATCGGTGGATAGGCACCACTCAAGTCAGGTGACCCAGATCAAGCTACGAGGCTCGGGCCACCCCGATCGGACACGAAACGCCAGTGCCACCGATACCGCAATAGCCGTTGGGATTTTTGGCAAGGTATTGCTGGTGGTACGTCTCGGCGTAATAGAAGGTTGGCGCTTCGAGAACTTCGGTGGTGATCGCTCCATAGCGAGCTGCGGTTAGTGATTCTTGGAACAGCACCAAGCTTGCTTCTGCAGCGGCTTTTTGCTCGGCGGAGTAGCAGTAGATACCCGAGCGGTACTGTGTGCCCATATCATTCCCTTGACGCATGCCTTGGGTTGGATCGTGGTTTTCCCAGAACACTTTGAGCATTGCTTCATAGGTCGTGAGCGCCGTATCGAAGGCGACAAGCACAACCTCGTTGTGTCCTGTCCGCCCAGAGCACACTTCTTCATACGTGGGATTCGGCGTGATGCCAGCCGCGTAACCCACTGCGGTTGAGAAAACTCCGGGCGCTTGCCAGAACTTTCGCTCAGCCCCCCAAAAGCAGCCAAAGCCAAACATGGCCAGTTCGATGTTGACGGCGAAGGGACCGGCCAACGGGTTGCCGTTCACAAAGTGGTCACCGGAAACAACAATTGCGCTGGGACGCCCGGGCAGGGCCGTTTCAGCGGTAGGAAGTTCGAGGGATTTACGTCCGAAAAGAGCCATGCTCCATCCTAGAAGTTTGTACTTCCATACATTCGCGCCCCGGCCGAACTTCTCTGTGGCAGAGGAACAGAGACCCAACAGCTGCCTTGGTAGCGCAAAGCTAAGAAGCCCTTGTTCAGGAGTTGTCGTCCGCGCGTAAGGCAAGGTGGAGTTGGGATCTGCGAGTAATCCCAAGTTTACGAAACGCGCTCGTTAAATGGGATTCAACGGTCTTCACCGACATAAACGATTCACTTGCGATTTGCTT
>JAYTWN010000102.1:0-6929 GCA_043743435.1 Acidimicrobiia bacterium | reverse complement strand
CATCGCGTACGGCGACCAAAACATCTCGGGCGATGTCGAGGAATTGTTGCTGGCCAGCGGCGAAGTGAAGATGCGAAGGCTTAGCCGCACCCTTTCCATCAACTGCGCCTTCTGCGACCAGCGCCCCCAGAAGGCGCCGCTCCAACTTTGTCCCAGTATTTCGAAGTTCATATGTCCACTTGCGAAGATCAGAGTCGCGTTGGTTGTTAGGAAAGAGCTTTACGTCGGTCTGGCGTTGGCCGGTTTCACCCGACAAGAGGGTTCCCGAGTGAATCAGAGCAAGTTGATTGAGGACAGCTTCCTTCGATTTCTCGTAGCTTGCCGCTGAAGTAAGAATGGCGCTCTGGTTGATGTCGTCGGTCCACGAGAGTTTTGGATTGAGGCCAGCTTCATTCGCGAGAACCAAAACTCCGAGCGCTGCAAGAAAGCCCAAGGTGTTTTGGCCACGAAGACCTGGAAGTTCTAGTTGATTCATGTTTTTACCTTTCCAGCGAGAATGTGGCCTTCTGCTCGGCTTTCGGTGTGATCAGCAAGACGGAGAATGGCCTCGAGCCAAGCCAACTCAAACCAACCATATCGATCAGTCAATGCCCAATACCGGTCGCCGATTGGCGAGCTCAGCGCATCAAGGCCGTGTGCGGTTGACGAGGAAACCGAGGATTCGAGTAGTTCCGATTTTGTTACAGCGATCAACGGCCTTTGGTCGCGTTGGGGAGGAGCGAACGGTCGACACCAACCGTGATGCGAAGCAACCAGGTGGCACACAAGATCCCAATCATTTGCCTGTTCTTCCAGTTCGGCCACGTTTTGAATCATCGCCAAACTCAAAATCTCATGTCGCATTCCTTTCGGATAACCAGACTGCTTTCTGGCGAGACGCCGCGTGCGTGCATCGTCGTTTCGATCTTTCGATTTGGCAATGAGTTCGAGTTCAACTCTTGGCGACCCCCCATTTAGCCATGCTTGAAAACGCGGATCAGCCTTGCCTAGATCGTGAAGGCGGCCCGCGATTTCGAGATCTTGTTGCAGATCCAGAGACAAAGAAAGGTTCGCCGCGAACTTTGCGGCCCAGTCTGCGACCCCTTTTAGGTGATACCCAAGTGCAACTTGACCGTCCGGAAAGTCTTTGCTGCTTGCCAGATTTTTTGATTCGACAGAGAGGAACGATCGTTCATCGTCTTCATCATCGGGACCCTCGTCCATTTGGACCGCTCGCTGAGCGCCTTGGGATTTGGTTGACTCAGGTTTTAGCCTCCAAAAAGCAACCGCACTTGGGTCAGATCCTCCCTTCACTACCACTAGTCGGAAGCCGTCATGTTTTGCTTTCGTTGCATCCTTCAACACGTCAGTTTCTGAACCCGTGGTTCCGCTGTCTTTTTCCATCGCGCTGATTCGTTCACGTATAGCGTTACCAATCTCAACATCATCGAACTCCGCGGACAGGTTGGCTAGCAAATCACGAACTGAAGCTCGATTTCGGTTGGGTGCAAGGCGCGCTGATTCGGGCTCCAGAAGCGAAAGATCAAGCCGGACAATCACGCGGTCTTTTTCCAGTGCAACTTCTTCTGCCACGTCTTGAACGTCGTGCCTAGAAGTTGGGTCCCAGTTCATGTGCGTGTCGAGCCCCCCGTAGCTACAGGGAACCACTATCGTTGCGCCGGGTCTCAATCGCCGAACATCGACCGACGTTTGCCAGGACTCGTCAACCTGAATCGCAAATGGGGCCAGTGGTCCCGATCCGCCATCTTCTTCGGGTTCTTGTGCCCCTTCCACATCGAAGACCTTTGGTGTGTTCTTGGCCTTTTCGACGTTGACTGTGAGTTCGCGGAGCCACATTGAGGCCGCCCGCATAGATATGGCTAAGCACTCGCCAGAACGGGGCGGTACTGCTTTTAGTCGGTTTTCTAAGCCGTTACCGTCTGGGTCGTTGAGCAAGCTTTCGGTGATATCTGCCCTCCAAACCACATTGATGTCAAAGGACCTCTCGCCCAAGCCATGAAGTCGGCTGGCAACATCGGGTAAAATCACCGGAGGTTGGGAAGTATGTGCCCATAAATCTAAGTGATGCGGTTCTGTAAGAGGCGCGAACGCAGCAACTGGATCAACGTTTGCGCCAGCGTCGGGCTGAGGAAGCGAAGCAATGGCAAAATTGACAGAGTCATTTTCGCTGATTTGAGTGAGCCACTTCCAGGTATTCCCGATAGCATCTCCGTAAACCGGGTCATCCTCGAACGACGCCATTCTTGGGACGATCGCACTCCTCGAGGCGTTGCCCTGAGCCGCAAGCACACCGGCCCGATCGACACGACCAAAGCGTTGAACTAAGGCCGAACGGCATGCGCACTCTGTCACCAATCCGTCGAAATCGAAGTCGGCCCCTGCTTCCAAGGTCTGTGTTCCAACCACGAAAGTAGGTTGTTCTGAGTTTGGGCGTTTTCCTCGGTCGGTAAGCCGATCAAGAAGGTCGACGGTTAACACTCGTTCTTTGTCGTAAGGCCGCATTCGACCGGTGAAAAGGTGAACTTCTCCCTTTGGGTCGAGCAAACTCGCGACGCGCACCGCAGTGCTCACTCTATTGACAATTACCCCATAGATTCCATTGATGCCCTTTGGCACCAGATCTTCGAGCTCGGTCACACAGCGTTTCGCAAACTCGAGATCGAGGCGATCAGTGTCTTTCGGTTGCGCATAATGGACCAGCTTCGCCCGCTTCTCAGCCTGCACACGTTGCTGAATCGCGGAATCGTCAAGCATGGGGGTTCCACTCCTGGGAAAAATCCAGTACCTGTTGTTGGCAGCTTGCTCGATTCGTGGTGTTGCGGACATTTCCGTAACGTGAAACCGATTGTTGCCCTCAGACAATCCTGTTCGCTGAAGGGCTATAAGTTCACTTAGTGTCTCCGCGAAGGGAACGGAGAGTTGAACTTCATCAAGGATGATGAGCGTGTCGTTGCCGAGAAGACCTGCGTGTAGTGGCTTAGCGCCTCTTCCAAGCCCGTAACCTTGAAACAGTAACCGCGAGCCAATCTGGTCGACGGTAGAGATCAACAGTGCTGGACGGTCTGGACGAGTCGCCCAAGATTCATCTCGAACTACTCCGCCTCGAAGGACTCCCGAAACTATCGGGCCGACAGTTTCTGGTTGATCTTCGGTGCTGCCGGGGTCTGACGAAAGTGTGGCGAGAGCCTGAGCTACTCGCCGAACTGTTGGGTTTGACGGTTCGGTTACGCCAAGGGCCGCAAAAAGCTTGTCAGCAATTTGTTGACCACGGAAACCTGCCTGATCAACCACGATTCGGCGATCAACCACCATGGCAGTACGCGTGGGCATCCATCGTTGGGAAGGATCATCCTTGCTTTCGATTGCATTCACCGCAAGTACGAAGGCTGCCGCATCCAGCAACGCTGTTTTTCCGGTGCCCGTAGGTCTATCAACGAGCGAGGGCCAGCGACGATTTTCAAGAACCTCAACCACCAGCCGCTGCTGCCACTCATAGGGCTCATATCCCCAAAGTTCCTTAAAGAACGTTTGGAAATCGGCAGCGCCAAGGTTTTGCGTGCTCATAAGTCCGTCCCGGTCGCGGGGCCGTAAGGCATCGGAAACATGAGCCCATAGCCGAGGTAGCGCGCAGCCCCCAGAACGATCGGGCCTCCTACGGGCTCATCCCAAGTGATTGACGCATGGACGCACGATCTGGGTCTCCCCCCGATTCGTGGGCCGGGAAACGCTCGGACCGGCCTGGACCCGCGGAGCATCGGCTGCAGCGAAGTGCGCACTTCAATTGGCGCCGGGAGGCCGATCATCGTGCATGACTCCGCGACAATTTGTGCGGCTTCATCCATCGCCGCATCGTTGTCTGAGAGGCGTTTTGCTGTAAATCGATCAAGGGCAATCGGAAAGGCGCTGATCCAGGTTCTCGATGAGCGCGACCATGTTGTTTCGCGCAGGGATACCTGGCTCGGCTTTTGTGTGAAATCAATTGGCTGTCGCATCGACCCCGTTACCAATGGATTACCCGTCTGGGCCCACGCGGCAATGGTGTCTCGCACGGTCTGGTTCTCCTGATCGGTAAGTTCAGTTGGTAGTAGCACCGCCATTCCAAACAGACGGCCGTCCCCGTGGCTACCGCCAACGTGTGGCAGGGCAAGGCAAGCGATGTGAGGCTTTTTAAGTGCTTGCGTGGGCGGCTCTCCCAATTCGTGGCCGCTCAAAATTGGTGGTGGTAGCTGAGGGCCATTGGACAACAAAGCACCCCGAAGAGCGCGGGCGAGTTCGAGCCCTTTTGCCATTCCAGGTCTGTTCATCCGGGCGTATGAATTCGATTCTCCTGAAGATCCAGATCCTTCATTTCGAAACGGCAATACCAAAAAATCTCCCGCCAGGTTGGAACGTGGAGGCTCTGGTAGCGACTGTCGACTGCTGCAGTAGGCGGCGCTTTTTGCGGGCGTCGTTCTGGGCTCGATGGCTGGATTGATCAAATAGTCAGCGACGAGCCGATCAAACATTCCTCGCGCCGGAATACGCAAGCCGAATGAGTTTCTTCCTTCGCGGGGTTCAAAGTTGGCTGGCCCAAGCTCTTCGTCGTTAGGAACGACTCGACAAGTCACCAACGTCGAGGAGTGCCCCACCCGGTGCACTCGACTGGCCACATCGTCCAGAGACGTGGAGTGCGTTTCTGACATTTGAGCTTCCGGCCAAACGAATACAACTCTGGACGAATATGGGATCACCGTTGGGTAAAAACGCCCCTGCTTTCCTCGTTCCTCGGGTAACACTTCCAAAACTGCCGAGGCAATAGATTGAGAAACCCCTTCAATAGACTTGGGCGCCGCCGTTGCTTTGGCCGAATCACCTGTGGACTTATCGATTTGTTTCTGCATCAGCCTTCCAAACCGTTCCCGATCCTTTAAAGACCCGGCATCGTTCAAATCCGCTTGAATATCGACGAGTTTTCGATAGCCATCGGAGAGATTTGTGGCTGCTGAGACATCGTTGTCGGGAACAAAGTGAGTCACTACAGAACGGAGCGCGGGATCTGGATCGGCGATGATCTGTGGCGCACCTAATAGTTCCAATGCCCGAAGTGCTTCGGCTTCGGACTCGCTTGGAGCGTCAGTCTGACCCCATCCTGCAACCATCGCCGCAAAAAGCCGCGCGGGGTGAATCGGCCACTCATGTGTGCTGCGATCGTTGAATTGCGCAGCTACGTAGCGGCCTGCGAGGAGTTCCACCTCAATGGCCAACACGTTAAACCTCTACATCGTTGGATCGAACCGCGAGGTCCTTACTTTTGGTCACGAGCGCAACAAGCCGCGGAGCTGGTTGTAGGTGGAGCTCTTCGGTAAGCCAACCAATTTCAGCTTCAGCACACTTAGCAGCGGATGTTTGAAGGAGTCCAATGGCGTCTTCCCGCGAGACCAGGTATGTGGTTGCTTCGAATTTTCCGCGGCGGACGAGCTCAAAGCGTTGCTCTGCTGACGGAGCCAACACGCAACGAGACCGCAGATCGTAACCGGCTTCATAAGAAAGCACGGCCGCCAAAATGCCCAGTGCACTGAGCGCCGTTCGGGCGGTACGTTCAGCCATTTTCCTTTCGGATTGGTTAAAGACTCGACCTTCGGGTGAGGTGGGGAACGCCAGCTTCCGGAGAGCCACAAAACTCAAGACGAGAATCTGTTGGGCGTACTCAACCGTAACGCCACCAGACTTAGCGTCGATAGTCGGTGGAATGTTGCCGTGATTGGCGTGTGATGGATCGCCCTTCCCGAACAGAACGGGTTTTGTGTTCGATCCAGAACCGCCCTGTTCGGCTTCTGCTGGGTCCATGGTCCAACCCGATCCGTCTTTGGCCTTAAACAGTGGGCCGGCACTTTTTTCAATCGCCAGCGGGTCGAGTCGCGAGGCCGTCTTTACGCCACGCTGCACGCCGTATCCGACAATCTCAGAGGTAATTGCTCGCTCGAACTTCGAACCGCGACCGCCGCGAGGGCCAGTGGAATCCCAAGCACCGAACAACAACGCAGTGGGAGCATAGTGAAAGAGTGCTGCAGCGTTTCGGATTGAAGCCTCGGTGATAGCTCGCCCAGGCTCGCTCAACCGAAAAAGCAATCCCTCAAGGAGGGAATCACGAAGAATGGCATCGTAAATTCGATGAGGTACTTCAAGGCTCGAGAGTCCCGAGTATTCAGGAAGCCCGTGGGACTCAAAGTCGATACTGATCACTGGGAATTGCACCTCGCCGGATCGGAAGGCCTCGAGCAGCGCTAGTTCCATGCGGTTTGCCTGTGACGCAACGGCATCAAGAACGACAGCCTCCGAAGCAGTTGGCTTTTCTCCTGAATGATCAACGCGCCGCTCAAAGGCGTACTTTGTATCTGCTCGATCATCCACTCCGTATGTTGGCGGGAACACCTTATCGCCAGGGCCGCCAAGCGGTTCAAGCATGGTCTTGCATCGGATTCCAACACCGTCGCCTGCGACGGCTTCAGAAAGAATTTCATAGGTCAATTGGTTAGGCATCAAATGTCTCCTTGTAATGGGGGAAGTTCTGAACCTTCCGCCGTAAACCGAAAGGGTTCGCTGAGCGTACTGAGGGGGTGTGACAAAAACGGGGGATTCGCTTCAAGTTTCCGGAATTCTGATTTTTAGGTTCTCCCCAAGCGTCAATGAATTGGATCTCTGCGTGTGCGAGCAGCCATGCGTCAAAAGTAATACTCGCCTCTTCGAGCGAAAATTCAAGGTTTGGAAAGGCGGCTGGGTCGTTTGAAGACAGAGGCCAGGTGAGTCCCGGATCCTGTTCGGGAGGATCCCGGTCTGGGTCATAGCTGAAATGTTTCATGGTCCTCCCGAATTGTGGTGGGAGGTAGCCTTTAGGTCTCTGGATAAGAGGCAGCCCCCGGGGTTGTGTCACTCGTCGTGCAACCGGCGAG
>JAYTWN010000101.1:0-3688 GCA_043743435.1 Acidimicrobiia bacterium | reverse complement strand
CTCTACCGGTACGGTCCTGGACCGGAAACGAAGGAACTCCTGCAGGCCCAAGGAGAAGCGGCAGCGATGACACCCGGGTTCTTCTTTGGCGTATCGACGAATTTGCGAAAGGGAAGCGGATCAATCAGATGTGCGCCACTCGAGCAAGTTTTTGCATCATTTCCAGGTACACGTCAGACAGGGCGAAATCCGTCACATTTCACGGTCGCGTTGACGGATCCTGTCTCGAATGAACAAGCGTTGCTATTTAACGCGACCTTCTTGCCATGCTGAAGGTACCGTTTCCTGATCTGACGGCGAGCGAAGAGGCGATAGTCAAATTCGTCACTTCCCTTCGCTCAGATTGGATTGCCAGCACGCCTGAGGCCGAGTTCGTCTGGCTGCATTTCATCGCAAGCCACAGACCTCTCACCGCCGATTTAGCAAAACATATCGGGCTCCGACTTCACGAGTGGTTGTCGAGAACCGGCGACATCGACATGGTGAACACTTACTACGGTCTCTGGGATTCGCGGGTCGCAGATGCTTGCTTCGATTCAACCGACGCGTCTGACGATCAATAAGCGCTCTTGAGGCGCCCCCGATCCACCTATGACGGCCTCTGTTCTGGACGGGTTCACCCAAACCGACCCACTCCAAGCAGACGTCGGTAGTGCATACCCGAGTGCCTACGTGTATGGCAACAACAACCCGAACATGTACGCGGATCCGTCTGGGATGCGCGGTCAAGCGGGTGGTTTGCCGTCGCAGTGTTTCGGAATGGGCAGTAGGCAGATAGCGCTCGATTCAATCCAGGCTGGGTCGAATCTTCCGGGGTCAGTCGCGAACGGCTTTATATCGATAGGTAATTGGGTTAACCCGTTTAACGACATTCCGAAGGTCCCAAAGGTACGGATTGATGGTGCGTGTGACGTGGTTTCGGACCTTGCTACCGGTTCAGTTACTTTCGTGGCCAGTGGAGGTGCGAAGGCCATCATGGCGGCGCCAAGCGTTCTTCGTGGTGGTTTGGGTGCAGCCAAGTCCGGTGTGGCGTTGCTAAGGGCGCTTGGCGCTGAAAAGGGTGCAGTGTCAGGTCTGGTGAAACTTGCTAGTGGAGCCGGTGGCTTGCGCGGTGAGATGTCTATTGTCAGCTCTATCTCTAAAGGCGAAAAGATCGCGGATCTTGTGACCGAGTTAGGGTCAATGTCGTTCACGGCGGGTAATGAGTTCGCAGTCGTCAAACTCGGAGACGGCTCCAGAGCGATTGTTACCGGTGGCTCTGGCGGCATTACTTTTGCCGAAGGTCAAGTCGCAAGAATTTTTGCTCACACTCACCCGTTCCTGCCTTTGGGGTCCCATCACCTGAGGACATAAAGATGCTTTCGCAGCTGGGGCAAAAGAGTTCGTGGATTATTGCTCGCGATGGTGTCATCAAGTTTGGGACGGGGAGCTGAGATGGCACTGGCAATTATTGGAGTGTCGCGGTGTGGAGTTTGCGAAGAGCTAGTGACTAGTTCCGATGAACTTGTTCAGTTTCCACCGTTCGTGTCTAACGAAGCGGACCGGCTTTACTTCTTTAGCGATTCGACGTTTCAACAAAAAATCGTTGAGAACCATGAGTTGGGTGCCTGGGCTGTTTCTTTTCTCAACGAGTTCGAATCGGTTAGCGGTCCACAGGGCCGCCTATGCGCGCATTGTGGTTTTCAAATCCTTGACTTCCGTGATTGCTTTTCTATTGGTGTTGTTTCGTCAAGTATCGCTAGTCCGTTGGCATTCTTCAATAACGTTCAGTTGCACGTCTCTCACATCCGCTTGTGGGAACATACCTTGCGATGCCACGCAGTGTTTTCGGAGGCAATTGTGACCGGGGAGCTTTCTGGTCGTGCCGCTATGCAGATTGTGAATGAGCTAAGGGATGTTGGGTTGTAACAGTTGGGCCTGCGATGGACGGTAAGGTTTGTCGAGATCCCGGCTTAGTAAGCGTGCTTGCTAGCTGGCCTCGCTTCGTGTTTGCGTTCGCTTCTCCGGTCCTTCTACGTTCTTCTATTCGTTGCTAGCGCCGCAGGCACCGCTTCCTTCACGGGCGTTGAAGGTGATCCTGTGTTCAGCATCATCACCATGAAAGACTCCATGGTGATGACGTCGCTAATAGATCGGAGAAGCCGTCCTGTGGCCTCCAGTTCGTCGCGCCCGTTATCGACGCGCGGGCCCACGAGGCTCTCGTCGCAGTTGAGTCTGTCGGCAGTCGGCCTTTCTCGTTTCGAAAACACGCGTCTGCGCATTCGGACATACGATCTACGATCCCGTCGGGCTCTCCGTCGCTCATCGGTCCAGGTCATGTCGGGTGCATCTACGACCCGGAGCCCAGAATCGTGGTGGGCAACTGTGTTCACCCAAACCGACCCCATGCCAATGGGGTCAAGGTCCGCGTTTGAGTCTGCGCATGTGTATGCGGGGAACTCGCCGCTGGTATTCACTGATGGTCAGGGCTTAGGAAGACAACGTGTAATACCAGCCTGGGTCGTCAAGCGGGCGCGTCGTTCCTGGGTTTGGCTTCGTCGGTTATGTCGTTCTACAACCGAGACTTTTCACTGTGTGAAGCGAAAGCAGTGTCCAAAATTATTGCTCCGGCCACTGTGGTTGGTTCAACGCTCGCTGCGGGGTCGTGCGGAACACTCGTTGGTATTGGCACGCTTAACCCGCAAATGGCTGCCGGGGCGGCAGGTGTTTGTGGAGGTGCCGCTCGTGGCATCGCAACAGGAAACCTGAACCTTACCGATGTCTCATGGGACTACGCGGAGGGCTACTCGACAGCGCCCCCTGGAAATGTACCTGGTGCTCCGGGGGCGACTGTAGATTCGGGGAAGTTTTCGAATTACGTCTTCAAAAACGGTGCGACACACGGAAAGGATTCGATCTTCGGGTCGTATGGATATGGGGCTGTTGATAGTGAGGTGCTAGCCGCTCAGTTTCAAGCTCAAGGTACTGTGAATTACCGAGCGGGGAACTTTGTCAATGGCGTGTTGGCCAGTACAGTTAGCGTCTGACGATTCCCATCAAGTTGGTTGGTCAACGAGAAGCTTCTGGCCGGTCCACGATGATTCTTACCGGGTGGATGAGGAATAAGGACGGAACAATTCGATTGGTCACGCCTTTTGCAGGGTTTGCCAAATGAGTCGAGATCTCAATTTGTATGATCGTGTCAGGCTTGTTTGTTCTCGATTCGATGACCGTGGGGTTTCTGTCGGTGCTGAGGGTTACGTAGTTGATCAGTACGACGATGGATGTTTTGAGGTCGAGTTTTCTAACGCGGATGGCAGCACGCTCGCTCAGATTGTCGCCAGCGGACATGACGTGCAATCGGTGCTTGAGTAACGCACTTATTGGTGGTTCGAGTTGTTTTTGCTTGCGATCTGGTGGATTGTCTTGATCCTGGGATGAGCACCCGAACCGTTGACTTCTCGACGCACGGGATCATGTCCGCTATGATCCTGCGGGTCGGCTGATGATCATGTTTGAAGGAACGCCACAAGTTAAGCGCCGATATGTGTATGCGTTTGATCCAAGTAACAACATCACCTCGATTGTTGCTTCGGGTTGGACCGGTTCGGATTGGTCGGTTGCACCAATCAATTTGGAATCACGGCAGTTTCTTTACGATGTTGCGGGTCGTCTCCGCCGGGAATGCGTAACCGCCGTTGGCTGTACG
>JAYTWN010000100.1:0-5094 GCA_043743435.1 Acidimicrobiia bacterium | reverse complement strand
GGTGCATCGGTCCTGCGAATGTTGGAGCAGTACTTAGGTGAAGAACGTTTTCGCGACGGGGTTCGCCACTACCTAAGTGCACACAGTTTCTCCAATGCTGAGACTACGGACCTGTGGGACTCCATTGAACACATTTCGGGTGAGCCAATCCGCGAAACCATGGATGGCTGGATCTTCACTGGCGGCTTCCCTCTCGTTTCGGTTTCGTTTGACTCCGCCAAAGCGACGTTGGACCTCCAACAAAAACGCTTCGTCTATCGCCCAGTTACCGATGTAGGTGCGGAGCCCACAACGTGGAATGTGCCGGTGTTGTATCGCAGTGTTGGAGCGGATGGCGCCTTGACCGAGGGCAAAGTTCTCCTCGGGGCCGAGGGGGCGACCCTACCGATTCCTAGTGGCACCGCGGCGGTGTTGGTTAATGCTGGTGGTCACGGGTTCTACCGAGTGCATTACGACACCGCTGCGCTCGCGGCATTGCATTCCCTCCTTCCCCGCTTGCGTGCCGTTGAGCGTTACCAAATCGTTTCCGATACGTGGGCCAGCGTGCTTGCCGGAGAACTTCGTGCAAAGAGCTTTGTGGACTTGACTGCAGCCTTTGGGAGCGAACGTGATGCCAATGTGTGGAGCGCCATACTTTCTGGGCTTCGCGAGCTGCATGCCGTCGTCAACGATGAAGGCCGGGAAATCCTGTCCGCCCGAGTACGTGCATTGCTGCTTCCGGTCCTCACCGAGTTGGGTTGGAATCCCGTTGCGGGTGAGTCTTCGCTGACCGGAGAACTACGTGGACAGATAATCGGTGCGCTTGGTGGTTTGGGTTCGGCTATCGAAGTGCTCTCGACACTCGACGCCAAGGTGGCTTCCGTGATTGCTGGCGACAGCACCGTAGCTCCCGATGTGGCCCCGGCCGTAATCACTCTTGGTGCACGCCACGGGAACGCGCAACGCTACGCCCAGTATCAACAAGCCCGGACTACGGCTGCTACCACGCAGGAAGAACGTCGGTTCTTGATGGCCATGGGTCAGTTCGTGGAACCGACCTTGGTGGCACGTACGTTGGCGGCCACACTTACGGATGAATTCCGCTCCCAGGATGCGCCGATGTTGCTGACCACCATGTTGGCTCACCGCGAGAACGGTCCAGCGGCGTGGGCTTTCGTGAAAGAACACTGGGCTGGCATAGTTGACCGGTTCCCCCAGAACTTGTTGCCGCGCATGGTGGAAGGTATCCAAAACCTGACCGACCCCGCAGTGGAACCCGACGTTCGTGCCTTCTTTACGTCGGGAATCGGAGCACCGTTGGCCCAGAAAACGAAGACGATTCAACAGAACCTTGAACGATTGGGCGTCAATTCCAGTCTTCGTCATCGGGAAGAAAACGCTCTGAGCTAGCGCGATCCAGTGCGGGCTAGCCGAGAACCGGCTCGGTCTGGAGGGATTCTCCGGAGGTTTTTTAAGGAACTTTGCAGCTTTCCAAGAACCCTCGGCCCAGACAAAATCGTTCCGCTTCGAACGCTACGCCCTTAGGGTTGCGCGCTTAGAAAAGGGCTGGGGCTGCGGCCACCGGGCTGGGCACACACAGCGCAACCACAGTGATGGGCTCGGCTACCCCGCGCACCTCGAAGCCTCCAATACGCTCACATTCCGTGGCGTTGTCGGCATGTTCGGCTACCGGTTCGGTAACCCAAACCTGACCGGCGCCGGCTTCTCCGCACAACCTTGAAGCGACGTTGACTGACATACCGATGTAATCGTCCCCCTCAAACAGAATGACCATTCCTGAAGCAATGCCTGCTCGGATGGGCAGGGGAAAGCGACCGGCTCCAAGACGCCCTGCGATATCGAGCACTGCGAGCACCAAAGGAGCGGTTTCCACAGAGACGAACATGGCCCCGTCACCCAGCCATTTGTCCACGCGGACGCCATGGTGGGAAGCCACTTCACGGGTTACCAGGCGAAAATCTGCCAGGGCGGCAACTGCAGCTTCATCGCCGTGCACGTCCACGAAGGTGGTGAACCCAGAGATGTCGATGAACGCAAAAGTTCGTTCGACTCTTGTGACGGTGGGCTGAATGTCCATTGCGCTTAACACCCTAACAATTCCAAGCCTGCGGGATTGGGTCAATGGTTCAATCGGGAGATTGTTGGTGTTTCTTCACCCTTTGTTCCCGATCTTGTCTGTTATTCCCGAGGTGTTCTGTCCTGAGGTTCTCTATCCTGAGGTTCTCTATCCTGAAGTTTTCCCTGTTTGGCCACGGTCCGAAACGCTTACGGGGTGACCTTAGTTTTTCAGCCGTGCGCGCGGGCCCACAACCGAGAATAGGTTCCGTTGGCAGCGACTAGGTCTTCGTGCGGGCCATCTTCAACGATTTCGCCGTGTTCCATCACCACAATCCGGTTGGCTCTGCGGGCGGTGTCGAGGCGATGGGCAATCAACAGCGTGGTTCTTGATTTGGCTAGGACACCCATGGCCGCTTGCACTCTCGCTTCGGAAGCCAGGTCCAGATTGGAGGTCGCCTCGTCGAGCAGGAGCAACCGAGGGTCAACCAGCGCGGCACGAGCAAGGGCAATCATTTGGCGTTGGCCCGCCGAAAGAGACCGTCCTCGGGCGCTAATGAGGGTTTGGTAACCGTCGGGCATGGAAGCCACTACCGCATCGGCACCTACGTGAACCGCGGCAGCCTCAACTTGTTCAGCGGTCGACGAGCGCCGTCCGTAAGCGATGTTGTCCGCAATCGTTCCACTAAAGAGTACGGGTTCTTGGGGCACAAAACCCAGTTGGTGTCGCCACGCGGTCAGATCGACCTGGCGAAGATCAAGGCCATCAACCAACACGGTTCCTTTCGTTGGATCGTAAAAACGAGGGATCAGTTTGAGCACCGTTGACTTACCTGCACCTGTAGTGCCAACCAGCGCTACCGTCTCGCCTGCGGCCAAGGTTAGGTCGATCCCACGAAGCGCTTCAGCCCCGCCGGCTTGATAGGCGAATCGCACTTCTCTGAGTTCTACCTGCGCTCCCATCTTGTGAGGGTCGCCAGCTTGCGCGGCAGTTTGGGTATGGCCATCGAGTTCCCGGTTGCGGTCGACTCGGCTCTCGCGGTTTCGCTGCGCGGTGAGAATGAGCGATTCGGGAGGATTCGGCGTGCTGACGGTTTCTTCCAGCAGGGTCCGAATTTTCGCGGTCGCGGCATCGGCTTGCTGCCAGGCGTCGAGCACGACGGTGAGCTGTTGGATGGGAGAAAACAATTGCGAAAGGTAAAGCACAAAGGCCAGAAGCGCGCCACTGGTCAGCGAACCGTTGTGCACCAAGTTTGCGCCGAACCACAACACCGCCGCCGTACTGAGAACGCCAAGCGCCTCAGCGACGGGGAAGTACAGCGATGCTGCTCGTTGCGCTCGGAGGCGAGCCACGCGATGTTTGGCGACGATACCGGCGAACTCTTCCGCATTCGCACGTTCCTGGCTGTAGGACTGCACGATGCGCGAACCGGCGAAAGATTCGGCGAAGCGAGCGTTGACCGCGGCTACCTGATTTCGCACCGCTTCATAGGCACGAGCCGAGGCGATACGGAACCACGCGGTAGCGGCGATCAAGATTGGGAAAGAAGAAAGCGCCACCAACCCAAGCTGCGTATTGCGGACCATCAGATAGGCGCCCACACCAAAGAGCGTCAACACATTCGTAAGCAAGCTTACGACACCGGTTTGGACGAAATTGGCCAGGGAGTCCACATCGTTGGTGACTCGGGTAAGGATTCGCCCGGTCATTTCCCGTTCGTAGAAATCCAAACCCAGCGATTGCAGTTTGGCAAACACGCGCATACGAACGTCATAGAGGATTCGCTCCCCCGCTCGACCGACAACAATTCCCGATGCGCGAACGATCACCAAGTCGATGGCACTCGTCAGCAGATACAAGCCCACGGCGATGTTCAACGCGCGTAGTGATCCTTTAGTAACGCCGCTATCGATCCCGTAGGAAATGAGCGCCGGGCCGGTGAGCGCTAACAGCGTGTCGAGCAACACCAGGGCAAAACCGAGACGGATAAGGCCCCTATGCCAACGTAACGAGGTGGTGAGGGTGAACCCAGCAAGTGGCTGTTGGGCCTGGGCGATCGAGTCATCTGCGGTGACGGGCACTTCGTCGGTGATGGGCGGCAGTTGGGCGATGCGGGCCACGGTAGCGGGAAGGGCCGGGAAACCCATTGGCCCCATGCCGACCGCACCACCGCGCATGCCACCTGGCGGGCCGATGCCCGAACCTGGTGGCGGTCCGCTCGATCCAATCACTGGCGGTCCTGCACGCATCGCTCCTGCTCCACCAGCAGCCGGGGTGACCGGAGCGAGCTTGGCCACCGCGACGGCTCTTGGGATGTCTGCGGTGATGACACCGAGAGCGATGGCGTTGGCCACCGCAGCTTCTGTGGCATCGGCGTTTACGAGGAGTTCGCGATAGAGCGCGCACCGGGAAACCAGTTCGTCGTGCGTTCCGTCGTCGACGATGCGGCCGGCATCCAACACGAGAATACGGTTGGCCAGCGCCACGGTGGAAGGACGGTTAGCGATCAACAGAGTGGTTCGAATTGGTGTCGTTGTCGATGCTGAGGTTTCTGACGCTGACGATTCGGCCGGTGATGCACTTGGCGTTGCCGTTTTAGCGTTGACCAATGCCTCGAACACCGCCGCCTCGGTTCGAGTGTCGAGAGCCGAGGTGGCATCGTCAAGAATCAGAATCGGCGAGTTGGCTAGGAACGCTCGGGCCAGGGCAATTCGTTGACGCTGACCACCAGACAAGGTGAGGCCCTGCTCCCCCACCACGGTGTCAAACCCGTTCGGAAGTGCACGTATGAAGACGTCGGATTGCGCGGCTGTTGCCGCGGCCTCAACGTCTTGTCGAGTGGCCTTGGGGTTCCCAAAGGCAATGTTGCGCGCCACGGAATCGGAGAACAACAATGCTTCATCGAACACCATGCCCACACGTTGTCGAACCGCATCCAGCTCAGCGGTGGCAAGGTCAACACCGCTCAGCGTTACGAATCCCTCAGTGGGAAGCAGAAAGCGCGAGGCAACAAGGGCGAATGTGGATTTGCCGGAGCC
>JAYTWN010000099.1:0-16127 GCA_043743435.1 Acidimicrobiia bacterium | reverse complement strand
GGTCAAGATTCATGATCGACTGAAGACTTTAGGTCGTCACATTTCGTGCCGGCGGGTGGCGGAACTTATGAGCGAACACCGTATTTACGGGGTTTCGGGACGTACTCCGGGAATGCGAACAACGTTACGAGATGACAAGGCCGGGCTATTTCCTGAGAAGTTCCGCTGCCAAGATCCGGAAGACCGTTACCGCCGAATACCAAGCCAAATTCCTAGAACAAAATCGAGCGAACCTCGAAAAGATCAAAGCCGCCCAAGAAACTTAGGCGGGAAGTGTTTTGATTCCTCGTCTCAGCGCTGCATCAGTAAGCCGCTTGTCATAGGCGTACATAGCGGTTGCTTCAGATTCAAGAGCGGTTGCGAGATGAAGCGCGTCAAGGGATCGAAGGTGCGGTTCATCGAACACGCCAGCCTGCCTGAATGTTGCATCGGAAGCACTAATAAGAGTCACTTTGTTGATTTCTTTGGCGATCAATGCACGGTCTGCGCCGAGGCGCCACGATGCACGGTAGAGCTCTGTTTCCAACAGCACCGAGGAGACAAGTGTGTGCCCTTCATCCCGAGCGGCATTGACCGACGCGGTGAGCGCTGCTGATTCTGCCTCGTCCAGAATTAACTTGAGAAAAGCGGAGGTATCGATGTAGTAAATCAACGGTCCGCTCGAAGCTCGTTGAGGAGCTCAGCGGATGAGATGTCACTGTGGAGCCGTTTTGCCAGGCCAAAGGGCTCTGAACTACTTGCTTTGCGCAACCTCCCAGCAGCGCCGAGCCGGTCAATTGCCGAAGCGTGCGGAGGCGACAAGATCGCTGCTATTTCACCATGGTTGGTGATCGCTATGGTCTCGCCGTTGCGAACTCGTTCAAGCACACTTCCGCTTTGGTTCCGGAATTCCCGGTGAGAAATTGTCTCCATGCTCGAGCGTAGCACGCTGTAGCATTTGCGCCTCAGCCGTCGGCTCGTGGTTGCCGCACCCGGCCCCGGAAAGCTCCGGCAGTTAGAATTCGCCTTTCCAGCGACGAGCCGATTGTTCACGCAACACTGCCGAAATTCGAAAAGCTGGCACACGCCGAGTAGCAAGTCATTGGGCCTATAGATCGTCACGCACACAAACCTGATTGCGACGTACTCCCAAACCTTCTCCCGATATGGATATCTGCAGTGGGGTCTGCCTGTCGTACGTTTTCTTGGTCAAACACGGAGGACTGTATACATTCTTCGATGTGCTGCCGGGTAGAATGTAGGGGATAGTGATGAAAATTGGTCAGTTCCCCAGTTGAAATGACCGCTCAACGGGGGGATGCCTAACGGTGGCTGCGTTGTTGAATTGTCGGGGCAGGCCGTTGGCTGCTCAGTGGAGTCTTGCGGTGGCGTCGTCGGCGAAGATTGGGCCTGCGCACGCCGCTAGTGCTGGTGTTTGAGGTAGCCGATTGTGTCGGTGAGGTCCATCGGTTTGAGTTGGTAGCGCATGGTGATGCGTTGGCCGAGGGCTGCGAAGGCGGGTGAGTCCCAAAGATCGCAGCATCCTTCAGCTCTTTTTTTAGTCACTCTCGCAACCAAACGCCTTGTTGGATTGTTTCGAGGGCAGCATTGATACCGGAGCTCCGTAGGCATCGCTCATCGAGAACGAAGATTTCACGTTCAAATGCTTCAAGTTCCGCAAATCCCGGATCCGAAATTTCAAAAATGTTCAGCATCTCGCGTTTCCGAAAGACTGCATTCGAGGCATCTACCTGGGCCGAAAAATCGTGCCCAGAGGTTCGCATGCATGAGCGCCAAAGCGTAAGCGCTGTTTGGTAAGTCTTGTCAAGCGCTAAGCTTTGCTGTACTTTAACGTTAACTTGTCGATAGTGGTCAAACTGAGCCCTCAACTTGCTCTTTGCACTACCGGTACAACCTGTTTCTGTCACCTCTCCCGTAGATTGTTGCTTTAAACTGCCAACTAGTATCTTGTCATACTGTTGTTGATCTAGAGGAGCCAGCTGGGATCGGTAGAGTTGATTTGAGTCTTGCTCGGTCGTTTGGGTTAACGAGGATGCCACGCCATAGTAGACACCATTGCTATTGGCTCGCCGAATTGCGTCGAGACTTTTAGGGAAATAGTCGAATCCCGCCTTGTTCATACATCGCGAAATCGCAGTTTCCACTTGCGTGGTCAATTCTTCGTAAGACACAGGATGAAGCGCGATTGGTTTTGGATGCCCACAAGCTGTTAGTAGGAATACTGAAAGACATATTATGTTCTTTGGTTGCGCATTCAGTTTGCTCATTTGGTAGCTCTCATTCGGTTTAGACAACAATATTGCCATTGCGATACCCGCGTTTGCTGATCCTGGTCCTTTGGTAACTCGTGTCCGTAACCGAACGGTCGCGAAGGTCGACTCGATCGGGTTCGTGGTTTTTAGGGGAACCCAATGTTCAGCAGGAAACTGGAGTTCATGAGACACTTTCGAGGTGCCTTCGCGAACGTCATGAAGGTGTCCCGACGTGAGTGACTGGAGCGGCTCGGTGTAAAGGATCACCAACCCGGTAAAAGCCATAAACAGCACGAACGGCATGGCGAACATGCCCGAGAAAAGTGCAGACGCCACACCGACCGCCAACCCCTGCTCGCGACCGCAGAATCACCCCGTGCAGCTTGGGGCAGAAGTAGATCGCTCACGAGCTGTCACGAGCTTTTCCTGAGTCCGGTTCGCTAAACCCTGAACAGCAAATACCTCAGGCACTTGCTATTCAAGAAGCTGCGAGACACGCGTGACCAGATCACTGTTTTTGCTGAACGCTTCGGAACGCAGCTTATCTTCAAATGCAGAGATCTGGGCAGCATGAGGTTCGAGACACTTGGCGTCGTCATCGGCGATTTTCGATTCGATGGCCATCAACAGCCGGTATTGAGTGTCGTCCACTGGTTGTCTTAGATTGTCTTGGATAAACTGCTTGCGAATCAGGGCATCGGCAATGGCCGCTCCTCGTCCGATCCCGCCTGGGTCGAGGTGTCCTTTGGCAACCATGCACCGGGTCCAGGACTTTGAGGCCTGGAGAAAGATGTTGGACCGACGCAGCTTTGATTCGGTGTCGCCTGATTTTACTGCATAAAGCGCAAGATCACGACCTTTGTCGGTCTCCAACGCCGCCGCTCTACACCCAACTGGACGGGCTTCCTGCGAATGTCCGTCATTTGAAGACTCACCGTGTTCGCCGAGACTAGCAAGATAAGCCGTTCGATCGGAGTTCGAGAGTTGCTGGACGACTGCCTCATTCGGATCGACTTCCGGGATCCGACGAAGTTGTTCTGACAAACCATAGGCGTATTTGCGCAGCGAGACGAGCGAGGGAACCGTTGACTGGTTGCCATCGATCTTCAGGAACTCAGGAACTGGGCGAGCGAGGTAACTAAATCCGGCGCGCTTCATACATTTGACTGTTTCGTTCTCTCCGATGTTCCAAGAGACAATTGAATACTTTGAAATGTTGACCTCTGGAAGCTCTCCCACCGCACGTGGCTCAGAACAAGAGGTGAGCAACAACATGGTCGATAGGAAAGCGCACGCCGCGCGGGTGGATCGAAAAATACAGGCGAACGCGCCCGCGCGTGCGGATCGCATTAGCAATAACCCCATTCGATCCCGTAGTCGACGGTGTACGCAAGTGAATCGCACTTGGGATACGAAAGAAGGCTTAGAACTCAGGTTCAGATTCGGTGGGTGTGAGGCCAATGAACAGATCCTCGATCGCGAGGTCGCCTAAGCAGGTTTGTGGGCAGAAGTCGCCGCTGGTTCGAACTGCCCAGCTCCATGTCTCGGCGTCCACTCGGTGGTGATGATCCACGCGATGACTGCTTGGATCGACTAACAAATAATCGCGCATAGATGCAATCCGCTGATACGCAACGCGCTTTTCGCGTTTGTCGGTTCCAGCAGTTGACGGCGAAAGCACTTCGATGATCAAACACGGTTTGCTTCGAACGAGATCGGAATCTCCCTCGCTGTCACACGCCACAATCACATCGGGATAGTACACGGTGGTCGGCCCAACTTTGACGGCCATGTCGTTGGCAAACAAATCGCACCCCAACTGCCGAGATGCGCTACCCAGGGCGATCACCGCGTTGGTTGTTATCGTGTTGTGGGCAGCTGCCGCACCCGTCATGTTGTAAACTCTGCCCTCCACAAGTTCTGCCTTGTGAGTGGTTGGGCGCATCAAAAGAAACTCGTCAACCGTAAGGACCGGCAAAACCTCAGCGAGATTAGTCATTGCTCCATGCTAATCCCGAAGGCAGCTGGGAACAGGGCAGTCGGCCGGCGAAATCGCTTTCGCCTTAAACGACCGTCTGACGCGTAGAACGTTGTTGTGGCCGAGTCCGCCTAACCTCATTGCGTGAGTTTGGCCCCCCTGCCCGCGTTGATGCGGGGCGATCGTGATTTGACTGACCTGTTGGGGTCCCGAAGTGCGCTGTTGGCGGTGGCGGAACCGGCCCGGGCGTACGTGATCTCGGCGTTGGCCACCATCACCAAACGCCGCCCCATCGTGGTCATCACCGCGACCTCGAACGACGCTGACCGCTTAGCCCATGACCTGAGGGCCTATTTGGGTGAACATCAGGTCGATATCTTTCCGGCTTGGGAAACTCTGCCGTTCGAGCGAGTAAGCCCCAGCGTGGAAACCATGGGCCGACGCTTACGTTCGATGTGGCACCTCCATTCGGGTGAAGACATGCCCGCCGTGCTTGTGGCCCCGATTAAAGCCGTGTTGCAACGCCTCGGACCGCACGTAGAAGAGACCGCGCCGGTCATCATCGAAGCCGGGCAACAAGTCGATGCCGAAGAACTGGTGAAGCAACTCGTTGGACTCGGGTACCGACGCGAATACCAGGTTGAACACCGCGGCGAAATTGCGGTGCGAGGCTCAATTGTCGACGTATTTGGTGCCACCGCCGACATCCCCGTGCGTATTGATCTGTGGGGTGATGAAGTTGATCGGCTCAGCGAATTCAGCGTGCAAGATCAACGATCCACTGAAGAACTGCAACGCGTCGTGCTATTTGGTTGCCGCGAACTCCGCCCAACTGAAGAGGTAAAAGCCCGCGCCGAAGCACTCATGACCACCGAGCCGTGGGGCCGTGATCAGTGGGAACGGCTCTCGCAAGGCACTGTGTTTGATGGCATGGAATCGTGGCTGCCGTGGCTCACCCAAGGCGAACACATCCTGGCCGATTTGTTCCCCGAAGACGCCCTGGTGTTGATGGTTGAACCACGCCGTATGCGCGACCGGGCGGCCGATCTGCTCGATGAAGAAGCCGCTCTAGCTGGTAGTTTGGCTCGCACGTGGGGTGCCGATCAGACGAGTTCCGTATTGGCGGAGAGCGGCGCATTCCCCATGCTGCACCTGGCATTCGACCGGTTGCTTGCCCACACCAAAGCCCCGGCATGGACACTCACTGCTGCGCCAGAGGGACCGGGAACCACCGTTGTCGCCTCGATGGGTTGGAACCCCGTCATGGGCGATTCCACGCTGCTGTTTCGCCAAATCAAGAATCTGCTCGATGAGGGTTACCGCATCATTCTCGCCGCCGACGGGGAAGGGTCGGCCGATCGTCTCCAAGCGGTACTGCGCGATGAAGGTATGCGCGCAGAGGTTGTCCCCGCTGGGTATGAACCCGACATTGATCAGCGCAGCAATGCCAGCGTGCAGATCGTTATCCAATCGTTGGAGCGCGGCTTCATTCTGCCCAGCGTGAAGCTGGCCGTACTGGCCGAATCCGATATCACCGGCCGTCGTAGGGCTCACCGTAAAGCGAAACCCAAAAAGCGCAGAGAAGCACAAGCGTTCTTTGACGATCTCAAAACCGGTGATCATGTGGTCCACTACGTGCACGGTGTAGGCAAATTCGCCGGCATGGTAAAGCGGGCGATCGGTGGCGTAGATCGCGATTACTTGTTGCTGGAATTCCGAGGCGACGACAAGCTCTACGTGCCGTCTGATCAGATCGACGCGGTCCGCCCCTATAGCGGCGAACCTCCGAGTTTGCACCGTTTGGGTGGCAAAGATTTCGCGGGAGCGAAGGCCAAAGTACGCGCTGCGGTGCAGGAGATCGCCCAAGAGTTGGTGGTGCTGTACCAAAAGCGAATCACCGCACCAGGGCACGCCTTTGGGCAAGACACGCCATGGCAACGTGAAATGGAAGAGCTGTTTCCGTATCAGGAAACTCCCGACCAGTTGAAGGCGATCGAGGATGTCAAGGCCGATATGGAGGCCCCGTCGCCCATGGACCGGCTGGTGTGTGGCGACGTGGGGTACGGCAAAACTGAAGTGGCCATCCGTGCCATCTTCAAGGCCGTGCAAGACGGGAAACAGGCAGCCATCCTTGCCCCCACCACCCTCTTGGCCCAGCAGCACTACCAAAACTTCACCGAACGATTCGCCAACTACCCCGTACGCGTGGAAGTTCTCAGCCGCTTCCTCACTGCCAAGCAGGCCAAGAAAGTGATCGAAGGTGTCAAGACCGGCGAAGTTGATGTGATCATCGGTACCCATAGGTTGTTGTCAAACGACATTCACTTTCCCCGCCTTGGTCTGCTTGTGGTTGATGAGGAACAACGCTTCGGGGTAACCCACAAGGAAGCCATCAAACAGTTGGCCAACAACGTGGATGTGCTTACCCTTACCGCCACGCCCATCCCGCGCACCCTGGAAATGGCACTCACCGGCATCCGCGATCTCACGTTGCTCAACACGGCCCCGGCGGAACGTCAGCCGATTCTCACCTTCGTCGGTGAATACGACGATCGCGCCGTAGGTGAAGCCATCCGTCGCGAGCTGCTTCGTGAAGGCCAGGTGTTCTATGTGCACAACCGAGTGGCCGACATTGAATGGAAAGCCAAGCAGATTCAGGATTTGGTACCCGAAGCACGCATAGCGGTAGCGCATGGTCAAATGGACGAAGGTTCGCTCGAAACGATTGTGTATGACTTTTGGGAAGGTAAATACGACGTACTGGTCTGCACAACCATCATCGAAACCGGCATCGACATGCCCACCGTAAACACCCTCGTAGTAGACCGCGCCGACCGCTTAGGTCTCGGACAACTTCACCAGTTACGTGGACGAGTCGGTCGCAGCGGTCAACGAGCCTATGCGTACTTACTTTATCCACCCGACGTGAAACTCTCCGATGAAGCCTATGAACGCTTAAAGACCATCGGTGAACATACCGAATTGGGATCGGGCTTCAAGATCGCTATGCGCGACCTCGAAATCCGTGGTGCCGGCAACATCTTGGGCGGCGACCAATCTGGACATATCGCGGCCGTTGGCTATGACTTGTACAGCCAAATGGTTATCGAAGCCGTCGGTGAATTGAAGGGTGAAGAGAAGCCCAAAGAGCCAGCCGAAATCAAGATCGATTTGGCCATCGATGCCAACATCCCCCATGACTTCATTGGCAAAGAACCCCTACGTCTCGATGCCTACCGTCGCTTAGCCGTCGTCACCAGCCATGGCGATGTCGACGATATCGCCAACGAATGGATCGACCGCTATGGACCAATCCCGCAAAGGGCCAAAGCGCTCCTCGATGTGGCCCACCTGCGTGCAGAATGCCACCGGATCGGCCTCCGGGAAGTGACGGCAACCAAAGCCGCCGGTATGGGAGCTTCGCTGATGACCGGTGCCATTGCCGTGAAGATGAGCCCGATCGACTTGAAAACTTCGCAAGAAGTTCGTTTGCAACGGCTTTCCCGAACTGCCATTTATAAGGCGAAGGAACAGGTACTCATCTACCCCATGAAAGCCGGGGTCAACATCATCGAAACGCTCCTGGCCTTCCTGGGCGAGCTCTACCCCAGGGCTTAGCTCGTTGGCTCCCCATGGTTGAAGGCTCCCGCGTTTGAAGGCTTCTATGGCTCCGGCTTGAAGTCGAGCGATCGGAGTACGGCAAGAAGAAGCGCAAGCGGGAGCGCAACGTCGAAGAGGTCTGTAGTTCAGAGACACGCTGAGTCGCCGCGCTCCCGGTAAGCTCTCATTTCGTGAATTCGCTCGTGTCATCCGTTACGTCAACCCCACGCTCTCTAGCTACCCCAAAGCGTGCCATCCGGCTGCTTAGTGGCTTGGCGCTCGCCTCGCTCATCGGTTCCTCGTGTTCCGGTGCAGGCGGACTGAACGGCAAGGTCATGGACATTGACGGCGTGGGCATCACCAAGGCCCAACTTGAAGGTCACCTCAAAGGCGCTATCGCAACGGCTCAACCGGGCTCACCAACAAAAACCGAAACCGGTGCTTGGGCAGGGTCCTTTGTGGCAGAAAACCTCAACAGCCTCATGTTCGCCACGGCGATTCATGCGGAACACCAGGCCCAAAAACTGACGCCAGTAAAGCAGGACCGCAAAATGTTGGCGGAGTTCACCAAAGCAGTGGGTGGGCCAACCGTGGTGAAGACCATGTCCAAGTTTTTCATCGATACCCAACTCAACACCCAGGCCGAAGTTGATGCCATGTACGCCGCCGCAGAAAAGAAGAGCGGCGATCCACGGACCTTCTTTAAAGAGCACAACGAACTGTTTGCCGAAACCTGCATCAAGCACATCTTGGTGCCCTCTCCCGAGATAGCGAACCGGATTCGCAAAGAGCTGGACAACGGAGGCGACTTTGCGGCAATCGCCAAGAAAGAATCAACCGATACTGGGTCTGGTGCCGAAGGTGGCGTGCTGCCTTGTTCGAGTGTTCAACAGTTCGTGCCGGCGTTTGCCGAAGCTGCCACCAAGTTGAAAATCGGCGAGATCTCCCAGCCGGTACAAACCCAATTTGGTTTCCACATCCTGTCGGTCATCAGCCGCAAGTCCCCAAAGTTCGCTGACGTTGAACCAACCCTGCCGGACACCATGAAAGCCTTCTCGCAAACCAGTGTGAAAGACGCCGTGTTCAAGCGCCTCAACAACGCCAAGATCACCGTTGATTCCTCGTTTGCTTCCATCGATCGTTCCGGCGAAATTCCTGCCATGGTCGCTCCGGTTGCCAAGGTCCTCCGCGGCCCCGCGCTCACCAATTTGCCATCCGCCGGTTGATCAATCCGTAGCCTCGCGAACGAAACCGAACAACGCTTGTGACTGCGGAAATTGTTGTCGTTGGTTTGGGCCCGGCCGATGAGGCCATGCTTACGCTGGGCACCGTTCGAGCGATTGAGGCCCACGAGCATCGGTATCTGCGAACCGCTCGGCATCCCGCAGCATCCGCCGTTCCCAACGCTGTAGCGCTTGACCACTTCTATGAAACTCACGCAACGTTTAGCGAGGTGTACTCGGCAATCGTGTCGTACCTTTTTGACGAAGCGAACGCTCACGGCCGAATTCTTTATGCCGTGCCTGGATCACCCGCTGTTGCTGAACACACGGTAGAAGTACTCCTGGCTCAAAGCGCCGAACGTGAGGTAACGGTGACGATGATTCCGGCCCTGTCGTTTGTTGATCTGGCCTGGATTCGGTTGCAACGCGATCCGTTATCGGAACGCGTCACCATCATCGACGGGCACCGTTTTGTCGACGATATTGCCGGGCGTCCTGGTCCTTATCTCGTGTCCCAATGTCATAGTCAAGCGGTGTTGAGTGAAATCAAACTGGCCTTAAGCGAAGGCGTGTTGGATGCATCGACCTTGCCTCCGATTACCGTTCTGCAACGTCTCGGCCTGCCCGACGAACTCATCACCACAGTGGCTTGGCACGAACTCGATCAACGTATCGTTGCCGATCATCTCACCTCGCTCTACATCACCGAACTGCCTGATTCGCTCGGTGTTGCTGCGGCCAACATGCACACACTCATGCGAGCCCTGCGAGAGAACTGCCCCTGGGATGCCGAGCAGACGGCAGCATCGCTTGCGCCTTATGTCGTTGAAGAAGCTGCAGAACTGGCTGAAGCGATTGAGGCGCTCGGTGAATTCGTGCTCGGCGACATGGCCACTGGATCAGCGGTTGAGCCCGACGATGATGCCATTGCTCACTATGCCGACGAGCTGGGAGACGTAGCCTTCCAAGCCTTTTTCCATGCGTGCCTGGCCGAGGAAGAGGGTTGGTTCACCCTCGCAGAAGTACTTGACCGATTGCATGACCGCTTAGTATTTCGCCACCCTCATGTGTTCCCCCGCGAAGACTTCGACGCCTCAATGATCGTGACCGCTGAAGACATTTCCGTCAACTGGGCACGCATCAAAGCCGGTGAAGTCAAGCGTCCACTGCGTTCAAAGGCCTAGCCAAACATCTGGAACGTGCGGTTCACCTGCACTAGTGCAGGGAAGCGTAAGTCATTTCGTAGTGTTTTGACTTCTGTTGCCAACACCAAAGCGGAAAGTACCACCAGAACACTACGCAATGATTTACGCGCACATGCACTAGTGCACGTAGTTTTTGACCTAGGTGGCTGGTGACGCTCAAAGGCGAAGGGTTTGGCCGTTGTTTGCTCCGGGCACGTGGTCCACGCTCACTCACCAGCTGACCCGAATTTTTTCACGGGAAGGGCGCCCGAACTTCGAGAACATGCACTGGGCGAAAAGCTTTAGTACCCAAGCTGACGGTCGACCAGATGCAAAAGTGATTCGCCGCTGGCCAGTCGCCGGATGTTTTCAACGATGACGGGGACGCAAGTGGCAGGTTCGCTTTCCGCCGCGATATGCGGAGTGACCGTCACGTGAGGATGCGCCCAATACGGATGCCCTGAGGGAAGCGGCTCGACGTTGAACACGTCGAGAAACGCGTGGCGAAGGTGTCCCGAATCCAGCGCCGCCAACAAATCCTCATCGATCACGTGCGCCCCGCGGGCCACATTGATGAACACCGAGTCCGGTGGCATGTGCGAGAAAGTCTTCGCGCAGAACAACCCCGTAGTCGCCGGAGTGAGGGGGAGGAGATTCACCACGATTTCTGATTGCGCCAACGTGGCTCCAAGATCCGTTGAAACCTCGACTCCGTCAACGGCCGATCCACTTCTGCTCCAACCAACCACCCGAAAACCCAAAGCTCGCAAGGATTGCGCACAGCGGCTACCCAATTCGCCCAGCCCAAGTACCCCAACGGTTCGTTCGGGCGCCAACGGTTGTCGGTGCGTCCGCCAACGAACTTCCCGTTGATAACGACCGTACGAATCGAGTTGACGGTGCGCTGCCAACGCGTGGGCCATAACCGTTTCTGCCATGGAAACTGGCATGCCCGGATCGACCATACGAGCCATAGGAACGTGCCCAGGAATCGCCGGATTTCCTACCAGCCGATCAACACCCATCCACAGCGATTGAATCATTTGTAGGCGTGCATATTTACCCAAGTCGGTGTCGCCAATCCAGCCGATTACGGCCACATCGACGGCATCCGGGTCATGCTCGTCGCGGCTGTCGATCACGCTGTGCTCCGGGAGTGCGGCGGCGAGCGGCTCGACCCATCGACGTCGCCCCAGATTGGGATTGACCACAACAACGCTGAGCGGCGCACTACGCAAAGAACTGCTCAACGTGTGAGTCCCTGAGAGCTCAGCGGGGGATGGTCGCTCCATCGGTTGCTGATAACGGGGGAGCGCCACCCAAACTTCACTCCAGGTTGGCGAAGGGGCTGGGTTTGTGGCGAGGGAAAACTGAGCGGCTCGGTCATGGCGGCGACGTTACGTCAAGAACCCAGACCCAGGAAAAACGCAAACAGCCAGCCAACAACGAACAAACCAGCCAGCGAACAAGCAGCAGACGAACGCCAACCAACGCTAAGCAACGCTAAGCAACGCCATCCCATGCGAATTGTTGCGTTATAGGAAGCGAAATTACATGGAAGTGGTTTAACGCGAAGCTATGCGAACATATGTGCGACGCCAAAAGTCCAACAACTTCCACTAGTTTGGAGAACTTCTGCAGGGTGGAACAAAGCCTGTTCCCACTACTTCCTCGAGGGTCTCATGAGCAATATTGAAGCGGTAATCGGTCGCGAGGTTCTGGACTCACGGGGAAACCCCACCGTTGAAGTGGAAATCGTGCTGGAAAGCGGTGCACGTGGCCGGGCCATCGTCCCGTCGGGCGCCTCAACTGGTGAGCACGAAGCCGTAGAACTCCGTGATGGCGGCAAGCGGTTCATGGGCAAAGGCGTATCCAAGGCCGTCGCCAACGTAAATACCGAAATCCGTGACCTACTTACCGGCCACGAAGCCCTCGATCAGCGCACCATCGACTTCGCCATGATCGATCTCGACGGCACCGCGAATAAGGCCCGTCTCGGCGCCAATGCCATGCTCGGTGCCTCCATGGCCGTTGCTCGTGCGTCGGCGGTGGAGCTTGACCTTCCGCTGTACCGCTACATCGGCGGACCAAATGCCCATGTCCTTCCCGTCCCGATGATGAACGTACTCAACGGCGGCGCCCATGCTGATAACACCATCGACATGCAGGAGTTCATGGTCATGCCTGTTGGTGCTTCGTCGTTCTCCGAGGCCTTGCAGTGGGGCGTTGAGACCTACCACACCCTCAAAAAGTTGCTCCACGACCGTGGCCTGTCCACAGCTGTTGGCGACGAAGGTGGCTTCGCCCCCAACTTGGCCCTCAACGAAGACGCGGTAAAGCTGCTGATCGAAGCCATCCAATTGGCCGGGTACACCCCAGGCGAGCAGTTAGCCATTGCCCTCGACCCAGCCATGAGCGAGGTCTACAAGGGCGGCAAGTATGTGCTCGCCGGTGAAGGTCGCTCGCTATCCAGCGAAGAAATGGTGGCCTATTGGGTTGAGCTGGCAGGCAAGTACCCGATCGTGTCCATTGAAGACGGCATGGCCGAAAACGATTGGGACGGCTGGGCTTCGCTCACCAACGCTCTCGGCGGCAAAGTGCAACTGGTCGGTGACGATCTTTTCGTAACCAACTCCGAACGTCTGCAAATGGGCCTCGATCGCAAGACCGCAAACTCCATCCTGGTCAAGGTCAACCAAATCGGTACGCTCACCGAAACCCTCGATGCCGTCGGCCTGGCCACCCGCAATGGTTACTCGGCCGTGATGTCGCACCGCTCCGGCGAAACCGAAGATTCCACCATCGCCGACTTGGCTGTCGCTACAAACTGCGGCCAAATCAAGACAGGCGCTCCAGCACGTTCGGACCGGGTGGCTAAGTACAACCAACTGCTGCGTATCGAAGCCGAACTGGGCGATTCGGCAGCATATTGGGGTCGAGCAGCCCTAACCCCACGTGCCGCCATGCGCACCGCCTAAGCCATCTTCCCTGGAGCAACCTGAAGCACAGCGTGGAGCACAGCGTGAAGCAAGCAAACTTCTTGAAGCACAGCACCTTGTACGTCCCCTGAAGTCGTAGTCATAATTCCCTCTCAAAAAGAAACGCCACTTCCCCATGGCTACCAGCGAAATCTTCCCCATCTTTCAACGCACCCAGCGCCCCCAAGGCACTCAACGAACGAAACAGCCGGTGCGCCCGGCTTCGGTGTCGGTGCAGCGTTCAGGCGCGTCCCGTGCCACAGGTGCTATCGGTGCCCCTCGCTCGTTGCATCCGGACTCCACAAGATCTGTCCCGAGCGCACGGACGCAAGTCCTGTCCGCATCGTTGCGGGCACCGCAACCGCGTACTCGGTCCCAAAGCCCGGTAGCTGGGCGACCCCGCCAGGAAAGCCGCGACAACCATCCATCACGCGTCGATCAGGGTGACAGACCCGCTCGTCGATTCCTGCTTCGAGTGGGCATTGCCCTGCTACTGGTAGTTTTCGGGTTGTTCGCCCTCGCGTTTCTGGGGGTGCTTCCGGCTCGAACCTATTTTGGTCAGCAAGACGAGTTGGTCCAAAAAAAGGCTCGTCTGGTCATGTTGGGTGAGCGAAATGGCCTTCTCGGCAACCGTGTCGCGTCGCTGCAAAATGATCAAGTGGTCGCTCGTATCGCTCGAGACCAATTCGGTATGGTTGCCCCTGGTGACACCCTCACGGTGCTTCCCGGCCTTCGTGATGAATCACTCTCGCTCAACGGCGACGCCAGCAACGTGGTCGCAGCAGTTCCCCCGGCCGACGTAGCTGCGGACCCCGCGTTGTTGTCCTCCTTGATGCACTGGATTCGCCAAATCGTCGGTTAGCTCCTCAGTGCTTTTTCGGCCGGTCATCGAGTTTGAGCGCAGGTTGATTTTGTGCGTCCGGGAAAAGATATCCACGCAAATTCGGTGACGAATGGCACGCATTTGTGGATTTGGTGCTAGAACCCTTTAGGGCATTCGTGCCAGTCGTTAAGCCATCGGTGTTCAGTGAGCACGGGGGTTTGCGTACCTGGTCGAATCACCCGTTTTTGTTGTAGCAACACTTGAAACTCACGCCTTTTCGGGGGGACAGATGAACGTAACCATGACCATCAATGGTCTAAGCCAAAGCCACGATGTAGAGGATCGCACCCTGTTGGTGCACTACATCCGAGAAAACGCCGACCTCACCGGCACCAACATTGGCTGTGACACCTCTTCGTGTGGCGCTTGCACCGTGCATCTCAACGGTGAAGCCGTGAAGTCCTGCACCGTCTTGGCCGCTCAGGCCGCTGGCGATGCCATCACCACGATCGAAGGTTTGGCTAAGGGTGATCAGATGCATCCGATGCAGGAGTCGTTCCGTGAACACCACGGTCTGCAGTGTGGTTACTGCACCCCGGGCATGGTCATGGCCGCTATCAGCCTGCTCGATGAGATCCCGAACCCAACGGAGCAGGAAGTGCGTTTGGGTCTCGAGGGAAATCTCTGCCGGTGCACGGGTTACCACAACATTGTGAAAGCCGTCCTCGCTGCCGCCAACAAGTAGGCCGACTGTCAATCGAAGTTTGTGTGCGACACCACTGCTGTTGGCCGCGCAGCTCAGCCCTGATTCTCTCTCCGGCGGCCACGACGAGTGTTTTCGTTGCGGCTCACCGGCGATTGTTGCTTGACCAAAACGTATCGAAGTTTTCTCACCATTCCGAGGGGGATGCGCAATGACCGATCTTCTCAATTCGCCCGCTGATGTTCTTTCCTCCGATGCCCCATTTCATGGGCTCGTCGGCCAACCACTTCGTCGTAAAGAAGACCCGAAACTTCTCACCGGCGAAGGTAAGTACACAGATGATCTCGTGGTTCCGGGTGCGTTGTGGATGTCGGTTGTCCGCAGCCCCTATGCCCACGCCACCATAAAATCGATTGACGTCACCCAAGCAGCGGCCATGCCTGGTGTCGTTGCGGTTTACACCGGTGAAGATCTTCGTGCCGAATGGGCCCCGCTCCCTTGCGCATGGCCCGTCAACGCCGAGATGAAGAACCCCGAGCATCTGGCTTTGGCCATTGGCAAGGTTGCCTACGTGGGCGACGGTGTTGCTGCGGTTATCGCTACCTCAAAGGCCGCTGCGGAGGATGCCATGGCTGGAGTTGTCGTTGAGTACGGCGAGCTGCCCGCGGTGATTAGTCTCACCGAAGCGCTCAACAACAAGACCGTTATTCACGAGGCCATTGGCACCAACGTTTCCTATGTGTGGGATCTCAAGCCCAATGAGGATGCCGTCAATGCGGCGTTTGCAACGGCGGCGCACACCATCAAAGAGAACTACATCCAACAGCGCCTCATCCCCGCAGCCATGGAACCCCGTGCGGTTTGTGTTGTTCCGCAGCCGTTCGGCGGCGAGTACATCGTGTACACGTCCACCCAGATTCCTCACATTCTCAAGGTCATGCTCGGCCTCACTGTTGGCGTGCCGGAACAAAAGCTGCGGGTGATCGCTCCTGCAGTTGGTGGAGGATTCGGTTCCAAGCTCAACGTGTATGCCGAAGAGGTGCTGTGCCTGGCCTTGGCTCGCAAACTGCGTAAACCCGTCCGCTGGACTGAGACCCGGTCTGAAGGCTCGATGGCCACCATTCACGGTCGTGGACAGGAACAGCAGATCGAACTTGCTGCCGACGCCAACGGCAAAGTAACCGCCTGTCGAGTCAATTTGCTGGCCGATATGGGTGCTTACCTTCAGTTGGTAACCCCGGGTGTGCCACTGCTCGGCTCGTTCCTTTACACCGGTGTGTATGACATTGGTGCCTTCAGCTTCTCGTGCACTGCCGTTTTCACCACCAAGACGCCTACTGATGCTTATCGTGGTGCTGGTCGTCCGGAAGCCACGTATGCCATCGA
>JAYTWN010000098.1:0-4968 GCA_043743435.1 Acidimicrobiia bacterium | reverse complement strand
CAATCCGCTGCGGCGTAACAGGATGGAAAACCCGACCGCCATGCGTTGCCATTCGGTTGGGGGCGCGTCTGGCCCAGCTTTGCCTCGTCCGGGCAGGATATCTGGGCGAAGCGACGGCTGCTCAGCATTGAGCAACGAGAGCGCTTCAGCATTGGTAAGCCCACGTAACTCTTCAACAATGACCGCGCCCGTTGCCGCGGAATTGCTACCCAAGCTGCGTTGTTCGGGCACGTGGATCATAAGAACAGTGCTTTACACCAGGGCGAGCGAGTACGACGTTGATACCGCTGCAACCGGCCTGTTTCGATCAAAGGATGGCGCTGCGGCTGGGGCCGTTCCCTCGCGGCTGTCGCAGCCCGGTCCTGAGCCAGGTTCTAAGCCCACTTCAGAACTCTGTCCAGCACTCAGTTCTGGGCCCGGTTCTGATGGAAACGCGTTGAAGAGCAAGACGTTCATGGTGATCAAGCTGCGACCGAGTTTGAGCAGTGTGGCCTCGGCGATCAATTCACCGGGAACTGGTCGTCGGAGGAAATCGATATGCAAGCTGCTGGTTACGGCCAGAGCGGCCCGACCGAGGAGGCCAAGCACCAAAACGTAGGCAGCAGAATCTGCCAGGGCCATCAGCGTGGGTCCAGATACCGTCCCACCTGGACGCAAGTTTGCTGTAGATGTGGCTTGTCGTATGCGCGCAGAGGAAGCCGTAAGTTCATCGATCACCCACGCGCCTAGTGCTTCAGGCCAGATTTCATTGAGGTAGTCATGGACCCCTTGGGCATCGAGGGCGAGTTGGATTTCGGCCATGAGTCAGGCCCCCAAGGTTCCTGATGAACCGCGCAGAACGGCGTTGCGGACAATTTCCGCCACACCGGCTTGCTTTACCCGATCGGCGTCTTCGCGGTATTTGAGCACCGTGCCGAGCGTTGCGTTCACGCTTGCTTCGTCGAGGGTCGTGCGTCCGAGCGCGGCCAACGACTGCGTCCAGTCGATAGTTTCGGCAACGCCCGGTGGTTTGAACAGTTCGAGGCCCCGCAATTGTTCGACGGCCCCGGCAACTTGGCGAGCTAACAATTCGCTCACGCCAGTAGTACGCATACGTACAATTTCTACTTCACGTTCAAAACCCGGATGCTCAACCCAGTGATATAAGCAACGGCGCTTCAGGGCATCGTGCACATCGCGGGTTCGGTTCGAGGTGAGGATCACAATCGGTGGGGTCTTGGCCACGAAGGTTCCGAGCTCGGGGACAGTGATGGCGTAGTCGGAGAGCACTTCTAAGAGGAAGGCTTCAAATTCATCGTCGGCACGGTCAACTTCATCGATGAGCAGAATTGGTGGGGGCCCGTCGCCATGATCGATGGCCCGCAACAAAGCCCGGCGGACCAGGAATCGTTCGCTGTACAACTCGTTTTCAATGTCTGCCGACGAGCCCGCACTAACGCCCTGCGAACCAGACCCGTTTACTCCTACGCCGGTGCGAAGTTCCGCTGCTCGAAGATGGAGAAGTTGGCGGCTGTAGTCCCATTCGTACACGGCTTGGGATACGTCGATGCCTTCGTAACATTGGAGTCGCAGTAACTCTCCCCCGGTCCAGCGGGACAGCACCTTGGCTACTTCGGTCTTGCCAACGCCCGCCTCACCTTCGAGTAACAACGGCCGCTTCAGCGCCATGGCGAGGAAGATGACCGTAGCCAGGCCCTCATCGGCCAGGTACCCGTTGGCGGCAAGCGCAGCAGATACCTCTTCGACCGAGGTGGCCGTTGGCGTTGGCGTTGGCGTTGGCGTTGGCGTTGGGGCGATCATTGCGGTGCTCCATCGACTGGATTCATCGAAGGTTGCATGGCACTCGGGCCGAAAGGCAAGCGAGCAACGAAACGAATTGGGTGCGGGGGCGTACGAAGCACCCTGGCATCGTAGGTGGGCAACGGCACACATACCGACTCCATCCCGCAGCGCTCCCGAGTTTCGCCAGTGTTTCGCCGTGTTTATGCTCGAAATGTGGCGAGGGCTAGCTGCAGCCACAGGTTGTCGGCATCGAGAAACTGGTCGAGTGCACTGAGGGCCAAGCGGTCGGAGATGCCCAGCAGGTGGCGGGACGTGATGATGGTGCTGTGCACCGCCCACGTCACCAGTGGATCAGAGCGAAGGAATTTAACCAGTGATTTCCCGCCCGGCGCACCGAAGGCCACAATCTGTTTGATTGCCGCATGTCTAACAGACTCCCGACGATCCTCGGCCAGTGCCAGGGCCTGGGCCCCCGCCGCTTCTGCGTCCAACGCAAAGGCATGCCGCGCCCAGGTTCGGACCGACTCGCTTGCCCTGGTACCGCCAAATTCGCCGCTCAGCACCGGCGCAAGCACAGCATCGGCCACCAGTTGCGAGGGCGAAACATCATGGAGTGCATACGAAGCGCTCTTGCGGACGCCACCGACGAGATCCCCCAAGAGGTCGAGCAACAGATCGGATCGATCGCATCCGGCCAGAATCCGCGTGCCCCGATACCGGACATTTGGATCGTCGTGGTGCGCAAGCGAGGTAACAAAGGTTGCGATCTCTGTCGCTGGGATTTGGTCCGATTGGAGGTTTTCCAGCCAACGAAGTTTCGGGGCCCACAATCCATCGGGATCACGCAAGGATTCGGCAACCGCGTGGTTCCATTCGGTCCCGGGCCTCTTGGCGTTCGACTTGGTCAGTGCAACCGCAGCCTCGAGCGCTAGGGAGTCAAGCTGGGACTTGCCCAACTCACCCGAGTTACCCGATGTGGTTGCATTAAGAACCGCTGACACACCGACGCTTAACACCCGGCGAACTTCATGAAACCAGGCTTTGGTGGTCAGTAATAGATCGGGATGATCAACCAAACCGTCGAGTTCGCGATGGAGATCCTCATCAATACTGGCTAGGGATTGATCGGCCATTTGTCGTTGCTGCAAGGTCGCCGCTTCGGAAGTGGCGGCCACCAAAACTCGCCTCACCGCCAACGTTGGGTAGTACCGCAAAACGTCCAAGGCCTCGATGACGACGTCTGGGTCCGCATCCCTTGTAGCCGCAATGAGTCGATACTCGGCGAAGTTCGGTTCATCCCAGAGCAGCGTCCTTACCGCAGCGGCGCGCACTTCGGGGTCCGCATGGTCGAGTAGCGATACTTTGCGCGCTTGGTATTCTGGCTCTTCAAATCCAAACGCCATTGAAGCCACCGCAGCAGGAAGGCATGCGCGCATATGAGTAATCCGCTCGCTCTCGCCCACTTCGGGAGGATCGAACACTTCGCTGATGTATTCGTCGATAGCTTGGCGGTCGGCCCGATTTCCAAGCGAAAATCCCAGTCGCTGCAGATGGGTGTTCCCTGACCGAATCCAGTTCGAAGCAACGTCGGGCTGTTCGATTGCGCCTTTGGACCAGGAAGCTAAAACTCCACACTCCGACAGCACGTTCACAGCGCTGTCGAGAACCTGATTTGGCCGCTTGTGATCGTTGAGGATGGCCAAGAGCGGTTCAACAAAGCGAGGGTCATCAAGATCGGCCAGCGTACGTTCCAAGGGCCTGCGTTGATCGAAAGGAAGCATCGGATCAGCCAGCGCCTCAACCAGCGCCAAACACCAGGATCGGTCCATAGTTTCACTGATCTCAGCCTGCACAGCAGCGTCGAGCAGTCTGGGGCTCATAGATCCAACGTGGCGCTCACGCTTTGCCCTTCGATCTCGCGAACACGTGCGCCTTTGTCATCAACTTGGTCGCATTGTGTCAATGTTTCCGGCTTTCTTGGGCCTGAGCGGAGCCGTTACGCAGCGTTGATGAGGGCTTGGTTCATGTGGTTGACGGCTTCTTCGGAAAGACCGAGTCCACTCGCGAGCGAGGCTAGATAAGCAGCCTCAGGACCACTAGCGGCATCAATAGCGAGGAGAGAAACGGCGTAGATCTCCTGCTCCATCCCCTTGGGAACGCTGGCTAGCAGCCCGGCCAGATCCACGGGTCCGGCGAGTTCGCTGCGCAGAAATGCCGACTCTTCTGGTCCGACTTCACCAAGGCGGTCGAGAATAGCGTTGAGTTCCGCCTCATCAACGCTGCCATCAGATTTCGCTGCAGTGCACATGGCTTTGATGATGACCGCAGCGTGCTCATCGGAAACCTGGCCGAAAGCGGCTTGCTGTGATCCGGGGTAAGCCGGAAGCGCCTGTACGGATTGGTTTTGTTGCTGACCTGCGCCGGTGTGCTGTGCCGCGTTGTGGCCTTGGGATTGAACGCCAGCCTGATTATTTCCTCGGTCGGCCTGGTTGGCTCTGAAGAGCCCGCTTAGCACTCCGCCGGCGCTGCCTGAAGCACTCGAACCGAGCAGCGAACCAGCAAGACTGCCGATCATGCGCCCGGTGTTGCCGCCGAGCATTCCACCAAGGGCCCGACCCCCAAATGATCCAAGCAGACTTCCAATAATCGGTCCTAAGCGCATAGCCACTCCTTCACTGCATAGTTCAACGATTTTGAACGACTTCAGCAACGGTAGTCCCGCCTACAACGCCAACAATCGCACCTGAATGAAATGCCTAAGACAACGCAGGCATACCGCTAAACGCCTACGCCGGACCGTTCGATGGCGGTAGTGTCGCCTCCCAGATACGACTCAACGACTCGTGGATCGGCCAGAACCTCATCGGGTTTGCCAACGGCGATGACCGTTCCCGATTCCATAGCTACGAGACGATCGCTAAGTGCACGGATCATAGGCATGTCGTGTTCGATGATGATGAAGGTGGTGCCAAGATGTGCCTTGACCCCGCGAAGCAATGCTCCTAACGATTCAGTTTCTCGCTGCGCTATACCACTGGAAGGTTCGTCGAGCAGAAGCAACTCGGGTTCCATGGCCATAAGACAGGCCAACTCGGCAATTCGGCGGGTGCCGGTGGAAAGCTCATGAATCGACTTCGACGCATACGCTTGCAAACCCATCAATTCGATCAACTCATCACTATGGGC
>JAYTWN010000097.1:0-8775 GCA_043743435.1 Acidimicrobiia bacterium | reverse complement strand
TCAACGTCGAAGCTGGGCGTGAATTACTTGGTTCACGAGTTGAACCGACAGTGGGAGGCTCCGCTTCGTGCCAACGTTTACGATCCTGGACTGATGCCTGGAACAGGGCTAGCTCGCGATCTGCCCAAGTTCAAACAGTGGGCCTGGAACAACATCATGCCTGCACTTACTATTTTCCCTGGCGTCGCGACAACGAAGCACAGTGCCGAACAACTGGCGCAGCTAGCCCTAGGCGAAGCGCATGGCACAGCCCGCAATGAGTACTTCGAAATCGGCAAACTCACGAAGGCGAGCGAGGATTCGTTCAGCCCAACCAGGGAACGCGAACTGTGGGACTACTGCGAAACTTTAGCCCGCTAGCCGATCACCAGACCATTGCACCAACGCCAACGAGGATCACCGCACAGAGCATCGCCGTGAGAAGTACCGTCCAATAGAGGCGATGCTGCGTGCGATACATCTCCGCCACAGCGATGATTCCAGTCAAGGCCGCGGCGGCAGGGAGTACCGCTGCGGCCGGGAGCACGAAGGCGCACATAACAAAAACCGCGCACGTAATACCTTCAAGAACAACGTAACGAGGAGGAATCGGGAGTTTGCATGTGCGGCATTTTCCTCGCAGCACGAACCAGGAAACGATCGGGATGTTGTCGAACCAGGCAAGATCGGTGCCACAGCGGGGGCAGGCTGAACCGGGTTGCACAATCGAGGAACCCAGGGGAACCCGCGAAGTGACAACGGTGAGAAACGAGCCAATGCATGCACCAAGCAAGCCTGCCCCGATCGTCAAAAGCAAGCGCAGGGACACTTCACGACAATAGCCATAAACATTCGCTTCAGGGGTGGCGCACAGAACTACGGGCGCTTAGCATTACGGGATGACGGTTACTGCAGATCTCGAAAGTTGGATCAACGTATTGTGGGCTTGCAAAGGCACCGATCTTCATCTTTCGGATGCCTCGCCTCCATTGATTCGATCAAGCGGTCTATTGGAAAGAATTCCTGAGACGCCAACGCTCACCGGGGCAGACATTGAAACCGTGGTTTCCGCCCTACTCGATGACGCACAGAAACAATGGTTGGACGAGCATCGAGAGGTCGATTTCGCCTTTAGTTGGGCAGGTAAAGCTCGTATGCGCGCAAACGCCTTTTATCAGCGTGGCAATTTGTCTTTGGCGTTGCGCATCATTCCCGAGTCCATTCCTGATTTCGAAACCATTGGCATGCCGCCCGCAGTGCGGGAATTGGCTCGTTTGCCACAGGGTTTGGTGCTGTTTACTGGGCCGACCGGTTCAGGAAAATCTACGTCGATGGCATCGCTTATTGATTGGGTGAACATCAATCGTGCTTGTCATGTGCTTACTATCGAGGATCCAATCGAGTATGTGCACCACCACAAACGCTCCATTGTGAACCAGCGCGAAATCGGTTCCGATGCACAAAGCTGGGAACGGTCGCTTCGCTCTGCACTACGTGAAGATCCCGACGTAATTTTGGTCGGCGAAATGCGTGACGTTGAATCGATTGCCATCACGCTGACGTTGGCTGAAACCGGGCACCTAGTGTTCTCAACGCTGCATACCAACGATGCGTCACAGGCACTTGATCGCATCGTCGATGTGTTTCCTGGCGAACGCCAAGCACAGATTCGTATGCAGTTGGCGGGCTCGCTGTCGGCCGTTGTGGCGCAACGTTTGATCCCTCGGGTTGGCGGCGGTTTGGTTTCGGCCTACGAAGTTTTGATTGCCAACAACGCTGTGCGAAATTTGGTGCGTGAGGGAAAAACTCGACAGATTCGTAATGTGATTGCAACGGGCCAACAAGACGGCATGATGACGCTTGAGGCAAGTCTCAACAAGCTCGTTTCCTCGGGAACGATCAGCTACGAAGATGCGACCCAGCGTGCCATTTTTCCTCTGGAAATTGAGCGTCCGGCTGAAACTTCCACTCGCCGTTTTGGCCGCTAAGAGTTCACTCGATCGGGCCGTGCCCATCAGGGCCGTGGCCATCACGGCCCTGATCAGCTTGCTTCTTACGTGGTTACTACGGGACGAATTTGGTAACGAAGACGTCGGTGTTGCCGAATTGCGAGGTGCACACCACCGGTGGTGCGGGCTTTACCGAGGGATCCGACAATGCGGGATTTACACCGGTTGCTCGCTGGCTTAGGCGATCTGCCATATCCCCGCGGATCACCAAACCGTTGTCCTTCAAGTACTTTTGGTATGCGTCAACGTCGGCACAACCAACTCCGGTTCGGCTATCGGTAGAGATGAACCAAGCCGCGGCATCTGTGGCTGCCAGGGAGTTGTAGTCGCCCCAGAATTGGCGTTGCAGATTGTTCTGCGCGCTTACTGCGGGATCAGAAGATGCGGTGTTGATTTTTACCGGTGTGCTCCATGCTCCAGCGGCCGGCTTGGAAACGGCATACACATCAATGCGCGCATTTCCCGTTCCAAACTTGGTGGAATCGAGTGTGTTGAGCACTTGGTAGGCCACTACCACTTTGCCGGATTCGGTCACGTCGAGTCCTTGGTAGAACGCGTAACCTTCGCTGGCAGAAACCTGAACCGGTGCACCCCAGGTTGATCCGCGATCGGTCGAGGTGGCCACTTGCATTCGTCCTCCATCGGCAGTTCGCGTGGACCAAGCTACAAAGACCGTTGTGCTGCCAGTACGCGGATCCGCTGAGATGGTTGGGAAGCTGTTGGTGCGGAAGTTCGCGCCCGGGATTGGATCGGCAAGATCGGTGACTGGCCCAACGGTGATCGGGCGGGTGAAGGACTTAGCACCGTTACGGGAAATAGCGACCACTTGGGAGGAAGCTTGCTCGAAGGCTGCGTACACGGTTCCGTCGGGGCCGGTAGTTA
Source organism: Acidimicrobiia bacterium (assembly GCA_043743435.1). GTDB lineage: Bacteria > Actinomycetota > Acidimicrobiia > Acidimicrobiales > JANYDT01 > JANMZO01. Next base: position 5,905 of record JAYTWN010000097.1, on the reverse strand, counting down.
TCGATGACCCTTGGCGTCCGTTACCGGTGCTGTTATTGCCGGCGGGCGAGAGTTGGTTGGGCACGCTAAAGGTTGTGCCGCCATCGCTAGAGGACGAGACCATGACAGGTGCGCTGCCGTTTCCTTTGGAGCGGAATTCGGTCCAGCTCACATAGACCCGCCCAAAATAAGGACTGTTACTGTTGCTATCGACGGTGATCCAGTTTTTGTCATTGAAGTCCGCTGCGCTGGTTTTTGTGGTGGCGATAACGGGCGCACCCCAGGTCAAACCGTTGTCATCGGAGATGCTGACAACGATGTACTCCGTGCCTTTTGCCGTATCAATTGAAGCTAGCGACGAATAGTATGCGCGCGCCCCATTTTGATAACTGAATCCACCTCCGGCCGTTGGCTTGGGACCGTATGCGATCACAGGATCCCCATCGGAAAGCGTTCCGCTCGTTTTCCAGGCGGCTTGATCGTCGAGAAGCCCTCGGTTCACCCACGTTGCGCCACTATCGCTTGAGGTGTAGATACCTGATGTGCCCACACCAGGGAAGAACGAACAATCAGACGGAACTGTTGACGGACCGCGGCTCGGTGCCCCGCAGGCCGGTTGACGTTGCTCATCATTGGAACCGGCAATCAAGAAGTTTGAGTCGACGGGGTTTAACGCAATGGTTGGTTCGTTCTGTTTGTTGGTTGGAAATTTCGCCGAGTTGTTGGAGTTGGTATCACCTTGCACCTGCGGCTCATTTGCTCGTTGATCGGTGCCTGCCGTCACCGCGAATGCTGCGCTAACTCCTGCTGCTAAAACCGTTGCGACGGCTACTGCCAGAATCTTTCGTTTCATGGGTAGTCCTTTCGTTTGCCGGAAGCTCCGGTTTGGGAAGAATACCTCGTTCTATGGGTGACTTGGTCCGACCACTGAGGAGACCTCTTGCTTACTAAGGCTGACGTGATTGTTTATCGTCACACTATTTTTTCTCAAAGACCAGCTGTTGGCGGCTTAGGAACTGGCTCGAAGAAATACACCGCCAAGGTTCGACTTAGGTCTAATTTAAGTAAACAGGAGTTTTTACCTGTCCGTTTGTTGGAATCTGCTAACAACTCCCAAACATTCGAAGGGCACTATGAACCCATGCGATGCGGCGATGCCGCAAATATCAAGGAGTCACTATGAAAAATGTAAACCGTTTCTTTGCCGCCACGAGTGTTGCCGCAGTTTCCCTATTTGGTCTCACTGCGAGCGCCCGTGCACAAACGTCGACAACTACTGCTTCCTCATCCACGACCGTTGCCCCGTCCACCACTTCAACCACGGTGAAGCCGGTTCAGATTCTTCCGATGACCTGTGAAAACGCTTTGTCGCATGGCGCATGGGTTTCGGCACAGCCAAAGGGCAAACGTCGCAACGATGCAGCCAAGAGCGATTGCGGCAAGCAAAAGAACACCAGCAGCACGACCACTATCAAAGCTCCAGTTGTTGCAGGCGTTTCCTCCACGACAATCGCTGGGTCTACCTCGTCGACCATTGCCGTCGTTGTCGTTGGGTCCTCGACCACCACCTCACCGAAGACTGTTGTTGAAGCACCAGGCAAGAGCGAGGGCAAAGGTACCGATGACAAGGCCAAGGCCAATAACAAGGTCGACGAAAAAGCCAAGGGAAATAGCGCAAACGCACCCGGCAAGGCCAAAAAGTAGTCACCCAATATGTGATCCTCGGTTGACCTACTTTCAATTCGCATGTTGGACCGGCGTCCGTACGCCTACGACGTAGACACCGTTTCGCTATGCAGGCGAATCTTTTGCTGCCCCATACATCAACTGCGTTTGCTCGTCGACGTGGTTAACGTCCAAACAGATGACCAGGTTCGTGCTCGATCACTGCAACCTGCAAATTCCTAGGAAGATCCGCGTCTTCGCCGGAAAGCGTTCTACTGCCAGAGTGAGGAAATCGGTGCGCCGATGGTGCCGTCGTCGAAGGTGATTGTGTGGGGTCCGGTGTGGAGTAGCACGGTGGCCCGGACGGCTTCGCCAAGTTCACGACGAAACCAACGGAGGTGTTTGGTGTCCCCCGGATCGGGTGTGGACGTCGCTTTGATTTCGATAGCAACGAGTGCTCTCGGCCCCACTTCAATAACGAGATCGATTTCGTTACGGCCCTCAGCCGTGCGCAGATGATGAAGCCGCGGCGTTGGGCTCATGAGCGCAACCTCAGCTCGGATTTGGGCCACTACAAAGGTCTCAAGCAGCCTGCCCAGCAAATCCCCGTCAGCGATAACGTCGGCCTCCGTAACACCAAGAACTCCAGCAAACAGCCCAGGGTCAACGAGGTATCGCTTGGGTGCCAAGGTAAGCCTCTTGAGTCGGTTCGACGTCCAAGCCGGAATCCGATCCGTCACAAACAGGTTCTGAAGCAACGTGTCGTAGGCACGGGCTGTGTCCTTGGCAATGCCTGCCGCCGTCCAAAGGGTGGTGTCGTCCACTACTCCTGCACTATTGAGAGCCAACGCATTTAAGTATGCGCGCAAACGTTGAGGGTCGCGCCCAGCCGCCACTGTCGAAGCATCGCGAGTTACTAGTTGGTCAACGTAAGACGCAAGCCAGCGACTTCGACTTCGTTCACTTTCCATAAGCGCAGGATCGGGAAACCCTGAACGAAGGGCCCGTCGTGCGTAGTCACGAACGCGTTCATCGGAGCGATGTGCCGCTGGTGATCCGGTCCTCAGCAAGGTTTCAAGCCAAGAGCCTTCATCAACGCGCTGTTCCTTCTCTCGCTCGGTTAGGCCGTACATAGACAACCGAACGAGCCTCCCGGTTCCTGGCCAAGTTGGGGCATCGATGTCACCCCGAACCGACCCCGTAACAAGAAACTGGCCCCGATCGGCATTTGAATCGACGGCAAGTTTGATGGCCTGCAGCGAAGCGGGAACCTCCTGCCACTCGTCAATCAAAACTGGCTGCGCCATTCCTTCGAGAACCGATTGGGGGTCCACCGCGAATGCTGCGGAAGCCCGAGGATCACCCAGTCGAACCACCGATTTTGCAAGCCGCTCACACGAGGTCGTTTTCCCCGTCGCTCGTGGACCAACAACGAGCACTGCGGAGTGCTCCTTCACCATTTCATCCAGCACATCGTCGGCTGCTCGCCGAAGGTATCGTCTCGCACTCACGCTCTAAGACTAGTCGCTGTGCACAACTCTGGCTAGCTACTGTGCACACTGGTGGTTAAGCGCTGCACACATGACGAATCGTAATCTGTACAACCCTTGTATTCCAGCGATCTCAATCCGAAAATCAGCGAGGCAACACCATCTCCAAGATTCATCAATGCCACTGACGTGCCGATGGACCTGGTGGAACGCAGAACCCCGGTGACATATGCGTGAGGACAGAGGCACATCCGGGGTTTACAAGTTCAATCATCGCGAATGAAACTGGTTTGGGAAAGCCACTTGGTTATGAGCGGGTTTGCAGGACCCTATTTCCATATACGGACGTAGGTTTCGTTTCTCGGTACATCAATCGCGTTGGATCGTCCAGGTGATGAAGTCAAGGCGGATATCCAAGCTTCCTGCGCCAAAGGCCGATGCTGGACAGGGCTTATCGCCGCTTCATGAGCCTCGAAGAGTTGTAAACGCTAAGGCGATCCCGGTAATCGCAGCGAGCGCCCCAATGAGTTGGAACACCAACAAACGGCTTGCCTTTATTGCATCCATCGCCGTAGTAGTGCTGGCATTTCGAAGTTCGGCCCCCATAACGGCCATGTCTTTCGTGAAATCGGATCGTTGTCTAGCCATATCGTCAGAGAACTGAGAAGTCAGCTTCTCCATCCCGTTTTCGATGGTGTCGAACCTCGCATTCACCGCGGCCGCAGCGGCATCGAACCTTGCCTTTACCGATAGCTCCGCAGAATCGAACCTTGCTTCCACACCAGCAAAGCGCAAGTTGGTGCTTGCTTCGGAATTATCGAAACGGGCCTCCAACTTGTCGAACCGGGCCGTCACGGAAGTTTCTAGTTGGTCAAAACGAGCCTTCACCTCCGCATCCGTCTTATCGAAACGAGCGGTGGTCGCGATTTCGGATTTGTCAAACCTCGAATTTGTGGCCAACCCGAGCTGGTCAAACCGCGAGTTGGTGACCAGCTCAAGTTGGTCGATCCGGACGTTGGTCGCGAACCCTCCCTCAGTGGGGGCCGGAAGAAGCGTTAACAGCGTCTTTGTAGGTTGTTCACCGAACACGTCGGTAAGTCTTGCACGAAGGTCCATCCATTCGTCAAGAGTTGGAAGATTAGTTACTACAGACATGGTTGCCTCCACGAGAAGAGGTGACGGGGGAAGTCTGATCACAGACTACACGGCTTTAGTGCGCGTACCAAACGTATGTTTGCCACTTCGACGCCTTCACTAGTGAACGCATCCAGCAGTGCCGAATTCCGATCTAACCAAATTCCCCCGAAGCCACAAACCACAACACGTTCGCATCTCCTATTTTATCTGCGGACGGATTTTTGGATTGCTTGTACATCGATTGTATTAGGTTGCCGGCAAGATTGAGCCAGAGCAAATCCCCAAGTTCAGGCTCGAAGATCGCAACCTTGGTTGCTTCGAAAGCCGACGGGATATCAGCGAACCACGCAAGATTTCAGCGAGCTGCGGACCATACCTAAGTTTCGAGCAGATTCTCGAGTTCCGCTTGGTCTAACGCACTCAGGACCATCTCGCTGAGTTCTTTCATCCCACGATTCGACGAAGTCAACGCGCCCACAAGCCGCTCACTTAGTTCACCGTGCCGCGCCCGAGCCACCGTCAACAGCATTTCGACGCAGCCCTCCTCCACCCCCTCTAAACGCCCTTCCAGGCGACCCTCCTCAATGAAGGATTGGCTAAGGGGAAAATCTCTGAGAAGCACCGTCATGTTGTTGTTCCTTTCAAGGATTTCTCTAATTGTAGATCGTTCGAGGTAGATCGAAGCAAGCGTCGCCGCAATCTCAATCGTGCGCGCTGCATCGTTAGGCGTATAACGATCAGCACCATCGGCGTCTGAATAAACGTGGTGCCAGCAAGATCAGTTGGTAAGAACCGTGCACCAACAAAAGACTCAATCGACTCCCCCGTAACAAAAGCCGCGACCGCTTCCGCACGACCCTCAAACAACAACCTCCGAGCATTATCAAATACCGGCCCGGGGCGTTCCACCAACAACGGATTCTCATCACCACTCGACATACCTGTGACCCTACGAAACGGGTATGACAAAAAATCGAAGCGCCGACTACAAAGCCCGAAAACAATCACCAGCGCCAAGCCGACCGAGGCCATTGAGATCACCATTTCCATATGCGGACGTGGCTTTCATTCCTTTGTACATCAACTGCGCTGGATCGTCGATGTGATTAAGTTCAAGCATATGCCCGAGTTGATGATCGCGACCTTGTTGCTTCGATGGCCGACGGGATTTCAGCAGACTGCGGACCATCAAGCGAGATCGTTCCCGCCACGTACACACTTTTGGGTTCCTCAAAACCTGTGGGGCCTGATGTTTTCAATCGCAGGCTTCCGCCCACGCCAACCGTTGGACCGGCAAGGCCAGGAACCTCGGTGGGATCAGTCCAGCAAATCAACACTGGGGACCACCTGTCACCGTAACGTTCAGGGCCATATCCTGCTCGTTCCGAATCGGGTCTCTCTTTGGAAACATCTGCTGCCAGAACCAAACCCAAAGTCGCCCCGGACACCCCAGAACGGAAATTAGACGATCTTGCGGTCAAGGAGCTGATGCGCTCGTTGATGGGAAACGCCCAGCAAGGCACCAATGTCCCGCAATGGCATCCCGGCTTCGGCAGCATTCACCGCAAACATCACCGCTGCCTCACCTGCCTTGTCTGCAGCCACCGAAGCATTTACGCGGGCTGACAGAGCTG
>JAYTWN010000096.1:0-7663 GCA_043743435.1 Acidimicrobiia bacterium | reverse complement strand
CGATCAAAACGACCAGGACGGAGCAATGCCGCGTCGAGCACATCGGGACGGTTGGTGGCCGCCAAAACAATCACATTCGTCGACGGATCAAAGCAATCCATCTCGGAAAGCATTTGGTTCAACGTTTGCTCACGCTCGTCATGGCCGCCACCAAGCCCGGCACCACGTTTGCGCCCAACACCGTCGATCTCGTCAATGAAAATGACACACGGTGCATTGAGCCGAGCCGTGGCGAACAGGTCACGAACCCGCGAAGCGCCGACGCCCACGAACATTTCCATGAAATCCGAACCAGTCACGGAGATAAAGGAGACTTTTGCTTCGCCAGCCATAGCTCGAGCAAACAGCGTTTTGCCGGTTCCTGGGGGACCGACCAGCAACACGCCTTTGGGTGAACGGGCACCAATTTCAGCGAAACGTGCTGGGTGGCGTAAAGCGTCAATCACTTCTTGCATTTCGGTCTTTACGCCGTCGTACCCAGCAATGTCGGCGAAGGTAGAATTCGGACGCTCCGTGGTCCAGAGCTTGGCTCTTGACTTTCCGATCTGCATGACCCCGCCAGGGCCGCCCATCCCACCGGCAGAACCGCGACGCGACATGAGGGTAAGCAGTCCGAAGACCATCAAGATAGGCAGGAACAAGCCGATCGGGCCTTCCCAGACGCTGCGGCCAGGTGAACGGAACGTTAGTGAAACCGCTCGTAAATCCGTACGATCTTCCACGCTGAGCTGGTCTGGACCCGAAGTACGAAATCGGGTCCCGTCCACAAATTTGCCTCGTACCGAACCTGTCCCGTTGGTGAACGAAGCTTCTGCTACCTCACCGGCCTTGGCCCTGGATAGGAAAGCGTCGTAAGAGATGGGGTCGCCGTCGCGCGAGGTCAGGAAGGTTGAGGCCGCTAAAAGTAAAAGAAGCCCGACGAGCACGTAGGGGAGCCACACGGGCCAACTTTTGCCTCCGTTGCCTTTCCCGGGTTTTCCGAGGACGGCTTTGGGGGCGTTGAGTTTTCGGACACGTTCGGAAGGGCGTCGAAGCTTGCGAGTTGGCGGATCGAGCGGCTGATTGATTACGTCACCCTGTCGACGCACTGGGGGAAGGAATGCTTCACCACTGGGAGTTGGAGAGCTTTTCCCTTGGGTGCCGTCGTTTGTCGCGTTGCCGCCCGTTTCAGAGGGGCGAGTGTGGTGATCACTCATTTCTCAATCGTAGAGCCTTTGTTCCCTGGTCCTCTCAGAATCAACCATGTCGGCTAGTGCATCGCCGCAAAAGCTCCTCTTAGTTCTTTCGAATTGGTCAGAGTTTTCGTTTTAGAAAGACTGCTATTCGTTATGGAAACACTCTGCGCGCCGAATATAGGTGTGCAGACCGAAATATTTAGGCCGAGAAGACCAAAGTATCCGCCTGCCGAGCTGCTCCGATAAGTACGGTTGTGTCTATGGCTGATCGTCAATGTTCAAAACCTATTTGCCACGACGTTGCCGTTGCCACGATGTCCTATGACTATGCGACGCGCACGGTGTTCGTAGGTCGGTTGTTGGTTGATCGTGCGCCGAATTACTACGACCTCTGCCGAACCCACACCGACGCTCTCGTGCCGCCGAGAGGATGGACCATGCGCCGCGAACCGATCGCCCAAGCTGGAGTCTTTGACGACAACTGGTCTGCCCCGGTTCTCACCCTCAAGATTGATCGCTCTGCCATGTAGCGAAGTGGTAGCGAATGACCTCTTTGCTCGCCTTTGTTTGCTCGCCTTTGCCCTTCGTAGCTGGCGCTCTTTAGTTGCCCTTCGCTGGCGCTCCTTCCTACGCACTTTGCCCTTTTGCGTGCATTTCTGCGATCTCGTCCTACCCATTGTCTGAGCGCTCTTCGACTGCACGGCGTTGGACGTTTTGTTGCGGAGTCGGCTTTCAGTGCCGAACCCGCAGCGTTGAACGTGTCCGCTCGAACCGACAGGTTCCGGGCTCTCCGCTACGTTTTCTTTGTTGACATTTCCATATGGTGCTGGGTGGCGTAGATGAATGAACGTAAGGAACGGCCAATGAAGGCTGATGTTCGCCCAGCCAATTGGCCCGAACCCGGCCCTTCCTCGCTGGGGTTTGCTTTTGGTACCCAGATTTTTGCGGTCCTCGTTCCGGCATTCTTCGCCTTAGCCTTCTTGTTCCAAACCGACCCGCTCGATGATGCCAAAAAAGTATTGAAGCCCGGCATCTGGCCAACCCTGCTGCAATTCCCGCCGTTGTGGATCATGCTGCTCGGCGGCATCTTCCTAGTTTGTCGGCACCGTAGAGAATCGATTGTCACGTTCTTGACCCTCTCGATGAAACCGATTGACGCGTTGTGGCTTCTCGGCGGGGTGGGCTTGCAAGTCGTCGTCGGCCTGCCGTATCGATGGCTCAACGTCGACAACGAAAAGTTGGCCAAGCCGGCCAAAGACTTAGTGGAGGGCACCGGTGGGGGCGCTGTGGCGTTCTTCGGGCTTGCCATCGCTGTGGGTCTGATCGCCCCCATCGTCGAAGAATGCTTTTACCGAGGTTTCATCGCCCGTTCAATCGTGCGGCTCTTTCCAGCATTCCGCACATGGCCGACCACACTGATTGCTGCGGGGCTGTCAGGAATCTGGTTTGGGCTCATCCACCTCCAGCCATTGCAGTTCCCAGCGTTGGTTGTCGTCGGCATAGTTTGTGCGATCGTGGCGCTGCGCACCGGACGTCTCGCACCGGCCGTTTTTATCCATATGGGGTTTAATCTCATCACGGTGGTTGCGCTCCGCGCAGATTTTTGGCCCTGATTCGAATCCGGACTCGGGACAAGGCTTAAGGAGTCTGGACACGGGACAAGGGAGAGCCGTCCGACCTATTCGAACAGCCGGATCCGGGGTTGCACGTAGGTCAAATGATCAAGTCTTAGAAAAAGATCAACTTTCCCTCAAGCTTGAGTGGTGGTTCGCCGATGAAACGTGTACCCGTTGGAGGGTTTTCATCGAAGGAGTCACCATGACCTGCCCACTTTGTAACATTGCGAATCTCGTCACCATTTCCATGGTCGTGAACGAGCGCAAACTCACCCTAAATTCCTGCGGACGCTGTGAAACCCGCTGGTGGCAAGCCGACGAACGCAACGTTGCCTTCGGCACGGTTCTTGATTCAGCTCGCCGTCCACTTGAGGCTGCGGTCTAGCAAGAAGGTCTACCGTACAAAACCGCTTATATTCCTGCAGCGATCGAGCGGGCGGGATCGCGGATTTGTATCAGGAGAAAAATCAATGAAGTGGTCATGGTGACTACGGCAGCGACCAAAAGGTGGGTTCCTGGCTGAAAACTCTTGATGTGAAAGAGCAGGCCAATCCATCTCGGCCCGCGAAGTGCCGCAAAAAGGCCGCACAACACACAGGACAACGCGAGTCCTGCTCGCCCGAAACCTTCAAGCAACGAAACGCACAACCCAGCCACCGCGAGAACGGCGTGAGCTACTAAGAGCCGATCGGTGATGTGTCCAGATGGTTTTCCGTGATTGGCCCAAATAAGCACCAACACAGAACCCACACTGGTGAGCAACACGACTCGGACAATAGATGTCAAGATAAGTCGCCGCACCGAACGCCCGGCCGCAGCTCCCGAGGACGAAGACAACGGTGTGGATCGAAGTCGGTCGGGGAGTACCTTCCAAAGCGACGAGACATGGGCAGCGCCCCACACGCTGCCGAGAAGCGACGGGAGCACAGTGAGGATGGGCAGTGGAATTCGTACTGCCCAAACAAACTCAGGCTCTACTACCAGCAGAGATCCCAGCCCAGCTCCCACGCCCGCTGCCAGTAACCCCGCATGCCAGGGGCTGGCCTTGCGATCAGTTTCGGGTGATGTCAAGACGCCAATCAACGCAAAGACCACCACTGCGATTGCGATCCCAACAAGGAGGGGTTTCGGATCTGAAACGAGCCGTTGCACGTTGATTGCGGCCACAAGAACCACAAACTGGGGAAGCCACCAACCTCGGCGGGCCACTAGGAAACCAGCAGACCACAACAACGCCAGCACCGAGCCAATCCAGCGGGCCCCAACGAATCCCAAAACCGCAACAATCACCAGGACAGCCGCGGCAGCGACGGGTTCTCGGCGAAGCCGTCCCAAGCGGTCTTCACCAGAGAGATAGCGGCGGCGAAGGAACCATTGCGCTCCAAGACTCACAGGTAGAGCGATACGCCACGCATGGTCCACGGGACCGATACCAAGCTCTTTTGTCATGCTTGAGACCCAAAAGCCCACCATTAACACGCTGATAATAAAGATGACTTCGCCAAAGAGACGGCCAAACTCAAGATTTCGTTGAGCTTCCGTTTTCTGTGTTTTCAGTGTTTTCAGTGTTTTCAGTGTTTGCGATGGTTTCGACGTTGTAAGAGTATTGCCCGATAAGGACAAGGGCCACATGGCATCTTGGGCAGCATTGGCAATTTGGCCCGACTGTGCGAAACGGCGCCCGAAGCTCAAGGCCTCAGCAGCGGGAAATCCATGGTGGGCTTCGAGCGTGACGGCAGCTTCGAATCGGTCGATTGGTTCTCGTCCAAGCGTGCCCACGCAGAGTTGCCAGGCCTCGTCCCGTGAGGTTGTGGCAGTCGATGCGTATCCTTGAAGGAAAGCCGACGGGCTAGTTTCCGCTTGGTCGCTCATTGGGCGTCCGCCATGCCAGGGCCCTGCAGCGAACCCGCGGTCCTGGAAGGATGTGGAACATTTGGTTCCGAGCCCTGGAGGCTGGCGGGTTTGTCCAGCCCTAAACTCCCGATAGTCGCCAGTGACGGTGGGCTTGGGTCGACTCCACGGGCAAATGTTGGGGTGTACTGGACCGATCGAAGTCCTGTGAGTTCGCGAATGGCCGCCCGATATTTGGAGAGGCTCTGTTCGTGGCCGAACACGTCTTCTGCGCGCTCATAAGCCAGTATTCCCAACTCGTCGGCAAGGGCTGGATCGCCCAGCAAACGGAGCACCCCGACGGCAAGGGCCTCGCTGTCCCCAGGTCGAGCTGTAAATCCACACCCTTCTACGGCCTCAGGAACACCTCCGACTGCGGTGGCAACTACGGGCCTGCCCGATGCCATAGCCTCAAGCACCGTGATGGGAGAACCCTCGCTGATGCTGGTCAAAAGGGCTATATCGGCTCGGGCCACAACACCGTAAGGATCGTCGGTAGGGCCTGCGAACAGAAATCGATCGCCCAGTTCGAGTTCGGCATGAAGTTTCAAACACTCCCTTGCGTACTCTTCGTTTTCGATCGGCGTTGGCCCATAGTGGGTGAAGCGAGCGAGCGGATCAGCGTCCAGTACGAGAGCTGCGGTGCGCAGCATGGTTTTTATGTCTTTCAGGGGATCGATTCGCCCAACTGCCACCACAGTGCGCTCACGCGGTGGCTTCTCTCTCGACGGTGGAACGACGACACCGTTGTAGATAGTGCTGATTACCTGCGGATCAACACCGAACTCCTGCTCCCAAACAGCATTGGCTTCCGTTACGGGGCTGACTCGATCGGCATAGGCATAGGCGAGTCGGGAAAGTCCACGAGAAACACGGGAAGCCGTCCATCGAGCTGCGGGCGAAGAATCATTGCGAATGGCGGCGAGATAGGCCTCCCGGAGATAAATGCCGTGTTCGGTAAGCAAAATTGGGGTGCCGTGCAATTCCTTGTGCACGACCGCGGGTATGGCTGCCCAACCAGCTGCGGTCACGATGGAAAGGTTGGGCGCATGTTCGCCGTGGGGCGTCTGATAGGCCGCACTTCGAGCAATCCACCACAACAATCGATACAACTCAGAGACCCCGAGCATGTCAAAGGTGGGCGCCGGGGCGAATTCGGTACTGGACCGCTCGCTCAGCGAATTGAGTGTGGTGACAAACCCAGACCAAGCCGCGCGCCGGCGGAAAGCGGGGCGAATTGCGCGAGGGTTGCGCCGACACCACACCAACGCTTCAACAAAGGCGTCAAGATCGCTGTCCCAATCAAGTAGTCCGCGAGCCAAAGCCGACGGCAGATCGACGGTGGCATAGCGCTCCCGTAGCATCGGAAAGGACAGGGGTAAATCCTCCGACCAAAGATCGAGGTGCCCCGCTAACCTGGTGTTTTTTGGAATTGGGAACAGTGATTCCCGTCGCATTCCACCCGCGGTAATGGGCAGAACTTCAAAGTCGACGTCGCTGAGTCCGGTTACCAACGCATCACACCATGTGCTCACTCCACCCATAATGAAGGGATACGTGCCCTCGGTAACGAGCAGCACACGGGGGCGTTTTGGCACGGAGAAACTCTATGGCGAATTGGCCCCACGTGAAAGCGAAGGCAAACGAGTGCTCGACAGTCAAAGCGCTCATGGCTTCGGTACCGACACTTGGGTGATCGCCACGAAAAAGCTCCGAAAAGCACAACCAGTGCACTGTGTGCCCACGTTTACAGCGACAAGCAACAAGAGGGAGTTCCTACGGCCTATTCTTTACGACAGTTTCCAACGGCTTTTAGCCCGGTGTCGTCCTAATGCGCGGCCCAATTCACCAAAGGATCGATCCTTCATGACTTCACGTCCACGGATTATTGCAACGCTTGCAACACTGGCACTCGCTTCAGCTGCGGTCATCGGCACCGGCCACGTTGCTCAGGCCCAAGCCAAGCCTGCCGTTCAGATCGCCGTACCGGCCTACTTCAACGACGATGCATCATGGGATCGTGCCATCAACACTCCCGAAGTCGGGTACATCGTTGGCCACCCGGATTCGCCAGCCGCAGGCAAGCCCTTTGTTGCCGAGAACGAACTGACGAAGCATCTGGCGCAAGCCAAGGCCAAGGGCATCAAAACTCTTATTTACGTCACCGCCGGTTACGACAAAGTCTCCTGGCAGGACACTTTGACTCGAGTTGATTCAGCGTTCGGTGCCTATCCCAACGCCGACGGAGTCTTCCTCGACGAAATCAACTACGACCAGTGCGACAAGTACACCAACTTCTCCAAGGGCATTTCGGGCACCGCCGGATTCCGTAGCCGTCACCCCGGCAAAATTGCTTTGTTCAATCCTGGCGCCCCAATGTTGAACTGCTACGAAGGCCTCGCCGATGGCTACCTCAACTTGGAGCGTGCCCAGGGTGACGTGCAGGCATGGATCGATAACGTCTTCTTGAAGGACAATGCGCCCTACTACGCCTGGATGTTCAAGGCCGAGAATCGCAGCTCAATCTGGCAAATGATCCACTCGGTTTCGCCGTCGCAGATTGGTGCCGCCGTCGATGCTGCCCTGACCCGTAATGCCAGCGTCCTGTACGTGACCCCAGACTTGATGCCAAATCCCTACGACAACTTCCCCGACGATGCTGCTTGGAAAGCCCTTGTTGACCGTGTCGCTGCCTACAACTCCGGCAAAGTTGCTCTCCCCACCGTGAAGGGTCCAGTGGTTGCTCCAGCAGCCGCCAACGCTCCAGCGGCCACGGTAAAGCCCGTCCCTTCGGTAACCCCAACCACGAAGAAGCCGATCAAGCCTGTGGTTAAGTCGAAGAAGCCTGTCGCCAAGAAACCGGCCGCGAAAAAGAAATAGCACTCGAAGGGCCCTACCGCAAAGTTGGGGCCCTTTTCTTATTCCGCTTCAATACACCTGTACCGTGGCCTGCTGGAAGCGAAACTGGCTACGTGCGGGCAG
>JAYTWN010000095.1:0-3639 GCA_043743435.1 Acidimicrobiia bacterium | reverse complement strand
TCGAAGTGGCGAAATAGGCAGACGCACTAGCTTGAGGGGCTAGCGCTCGAAAGGGCATGGGGGTTCAAGTCCCCCCTTCGACACCGGTTTTGCAGGGTCTTTGCACAGCTCAGGGGCTTGCGAGGGTTGTGGATAACTCGACGATCCGGCCATTTGTCAGCAATTTGTCATCAGCGGTTTGGTAGCTCTTGAATTTTCGATCAGTGTCCGAGCCCAAAAGCCAACACGCGAGTAATTTGGATGCATGGCGGTCGAGGCTCTTCCGGATGATGTAGTCAACCTGTTCACTCACGTTGAACTTAACCAAAGCGGCTGGTGGGACCGAGCGCTCGAGAGACTTGTCCTGGCTATTTTAGCGACCTCGTCGGCAAGCACCGTGAATGAAATTTCGTTGATGCTTCAACCGTTGGTGCGATCCGAGATTGCGAATCTGAGAGTCCAAGCGAGCGTCGATCGGCTTGTGAGCGAACGGTCGCTGACACTCAGCTCAAATGGCAAAGTCACGTTGACCGAGTCCGCAGCGAAGTCGTTGGAGGATCGAGGGAAAGCGGCAATCGCGGATGAGTCTGAGGTTCAGGGCCAATTTCTGAACGATTGTGTTGCGGCAAACCTTGATCTAGATCCAGACAAGGCGTGGAAAGACGTTAACGATCTTTTTGTTGATCCGATCGTACGGGCCCAGGGTGTTCGGCTTTACGAATTGTTGTCAACACGAAATATCGACAGTGCCACCTACCAAAGCCTCCTCGCTCCGCTTGAGACTTGATACGGACCTGAAATCCGAGGAGTGTTACTTCGATTTGTTGACCCGAACAACACGTTGACACGTCGCTACTTGCTCAAAAAGCTCAACGTTGAGTTTCTGCGCGACGCTGCGTCGCTGCCAGCTGCGACATTGGCTGCGCTTGCTGGTAAAGGACCGGGTGGTGTACATCGAGTTCTTCTGGATTCCAATTTCGTTTTTGCAGTTTTAGGTCTTCATGATGCGCCAGCGAACGATCTTTCGAACCACTTACTTTCAATCGCCGGAAAGTGCCGCTCCGAGATTCCAACGAAATTCTTGGTGCTGCCGATCACGATCGATGAAATCAAACGAACCCTCCAGTCCGTGATCTTTCGTCTTGGTGGAGTAGCGGCGGTCTCGGCGGACATGGCGAAGGCTGCCATTTCGCTGTCATCGGGAGGACTCGTTGCTCGGTACCTCACGGAACGCTCGAAGTCTTTAGTTCGACTGACACCGGAGGAATTCTTCGGTCCAATCGAACGAAACGTTGTGCAGATTCTTCAAGCAAAAGGGATCAATGTTCTCAACGAAAACCTCGACGATCTTCGGACCAACCAATTTGTAATCGACGGAATTCACGACCTCAATGACGCCCAGCAAAGCCGAGACTCTGGGCCGAAGCCATATGAATCGAATTTGCACGATATGGTTCTTTGGACATATGCGCGAAATAAGTTACCGGCGGTAGTTGAGTCTCCGCTCGACGGGCGGATGTGGATTGTCACTTTCGACTACGGACTAATCAACTGGGATAGACGGAAACGAGGTCCAAAGCCACCCGTCGTTGTAAATCCGTCTGATCTCACCCAATTGTTGGCCTTCTTCGTCCCTCGAGGAGAGGAATACGAGCGAGTTCTGGTCGAAACCCTTCGAGAACCCCTTCTGTTTATGGATTTTGACGCGCATGCCGAGGCAACAACACTCACGATCTTGGGTCACTTAGCCAAGTACGAAAACTCAAATGCATTTTCCGCAGACACCGTCCGCACCATCCTCGTGAACGATAGTTTGAGATCAAAGCTGTCAACGAAGAATCGGCCGACGCAAGAAACGGAAGCGGTGCTGGTCCGTGATGCGATAGTTGCGACGGCAGAACATCGAAAGGAAAAGCTCGACCTGACGCTCCAAGAGAACGAAGGGCTTTTGAGTCAGAACGATTCGCTGGTGCGCAGAGTCACCGAACTTGAGCTTCTTGTTGCAGCGCCACGTTCCCCCGAGATCCCCTTTTCACCGCCAACGGAAATCGAACCACCTGACGTCTTGGCTGCGAAAACGCATCTTTTGCGAAAAGAACGTCTGTTTCTCTTGCTCGTTGGATCCCTCGTGACCTGCGTGGCTATTTTAGGAAGTTTGTTCTTGGATCGATTCCTTTCGAACGTCTTGGTTCCGAGAAACAGACTTCTGATCTACGTGCTTAGCTCGATGGTTCTGGTCTCCGTCGTCATCTATGCCGGGCTTCGGACGTTGGACTATCAAGGGAAGCTCGTTGTTTGGGTTCGGCGGCTTATCAAATTTGTCATTGGCGTCGGGATCGTCGGACTCGTGCTCGGGGTAGTAGGGAACGATCTGTTCACCGATCTCCATGATGGCAAACCTGGAAAAACCTCGTCATCACGCAAGTCCAAATAGGCCGCCTAAAGAAATGAATTGGCCACGCTTTCGGCGGCGTCAGATTGCATGGGTGGGGTTACGTGGGTGTAGATCTCGCGGGGTGATGTTGGTGCTGCTGTGGTTGAGGCGTTCGCTGACGATCTTGATGTCGATTCCTGCTCGCAGGGCGAGTGTTGCCCAAGTGTGGCGGAACCCGTGGAGTGTTAGTTCCGGGAGTGGATCGCCGGTGTGGTCTCGGTTGAAGTATTCCTGATTGCGGCGGAACTCAAGGCTGAAACGCTCAGGGTGATACGGCGAGCCATCGGGGCGGCAGAACACCAGGTCCTGGCTTTTGAAACCTTCGCCGACCAGGAGCCGCTCTTCGTTTTGTGTAACCTTATGTGCGCGTAGCATCGAGACGGTGCCCGTATCGAGGCGGATCACGTGACCGCGTTTCGTCTTCGGGAGTTCCTTGATGATGACTCGGTGGTCGATCGAGGTGACTTGGTGGCCAATGGATGCCACGGCGGCGTTCAGGTGAACGTCGGCCCATCGGAGGCCGAGGGCTTCGCCACGTCGGCAACCGCTCGTCGCCAGAAAGATCCACGAAGGCAGGTATCGATTCTCGGCGGCGAATTGCAGGAACGCTTTCAATTGTTCGGCTGTCCACGCTTTGACCTTTGGTGACTTGGCCGAAGCAGTCGATGGAGGAGTGGCCGCGTCGGCAACGTTGCGCACCACTCGGCTCCAGCGCAATGCGTCTTTTAGCGCTGCGTGAATGATGGTGTGGATATAGCGAACCGTTCTAGGCGCGAGACCGGGTTGGATTTGGTTGGCATAGCTTTTGGGCGCGCCTCGGCGAAGTAGCGCTGAAACTGCGAACCGTGTCATTTGCCCGCCTCGTCCGGGAACTCTTCTCGAAGCGTCGCCGCAATCGTTTCGTGGGTGAGGTTCTCAGCCCGGAGGGCCGTCGCTCTTTGATGCAGCGCTTCGGGTTGGCGTTGCGGAACCCGGGGCGTTCGCGATCCGATTCGAGCAGACGTCGATACAGCTGGTTCAAATCGACGGGCGAGAGTTGCTGCAGCGGGATAACGCCGATCCAGGGCAACACATGTAAGCGCACATAGCGATCGTATGAATGCCATGTCGACTCTTCGAGTACTGGCGGCTTGCGTGACGGGAGCCATTCGTCATTGAAGAACTCGGCGACAGTTTGGCGCTCAGCTTTGACGTAGCTTCCCGTTTGAATCGAAGCGAGCGCGGCC
>JAYTWN010000094.1:0-4642 GCA_043743435.1 Acidimicrobiia bacterium | reverse complement strand
AAAGCCGAGCAGGGAGCCAAGCGCGTCACCATCAGGGCTCACGTGACAGGCCAACGCCAGTGCC
Organism: Acidimicrobiia bacterium; assembly: GCA_043743435.1. GTDB lineage: Bacteria > Actinomycetota > Acidimicrobiia > Acidimicrobiales > JANYDT01 > JANMZO01. Next base: position 4,578 of record JAYTWN010000094.1, on the reverse strand, counting down.
GTTCCAGCATCCGCGGCAGCACGAACAACGTCGGCGGCTTTACACAGTTCAACGCCATAGACCGCACCGAGCACTTCCGCTTGAGGAGTCATGACTCGGGACAAGTCTTGAGAAGTCATGAAATCAGTACCGATCCGCTCAAAAACTGCTCAAGCGCACACATCACGCGCGAACGCCAAACTTCCGCTCATCCCCATCACCGTCTTCAACCACACGAACAAACGCTTCATCGTCATCGTCATCGTCATCCTGATCATCACGGTCCGTGTCGGACTGATCTTGCAGCTCGTTCGCTGCGTCGTCATCGTCGTCGAGGTCGTGGTCGTCGGATTCCATTTCCGGAGCACGCGGAGGCAAATCACGGATGATCGACTCGATTTTTTGGCCGTTCAGAATGGCTGGATCTGCAGCAAAGGACAACAACGGCGTGCGCTTGAGCCGAACTTGGCGGCCAACAGCCCCCTGCAAGGCAACACGATTCTCGGCGAAGGCTTCAGCGATCATGGCTTCATCACCTTCACGAGCTAACGCAGAGAACCAAACCGTGGCTCGACCAAAATCAGAATCTACGGTGATACCAGTAACCGTGACCATATGCAGACGATCGTCACCAATGCGCTCGAGTTCCTCGGCGATGATTTCGCGGAGAGACTCATTCACTCGGGAGGTGCGGGCATAACCCCGGCTGCCGCCTCGACCACCTGAGCCGCGACCACTTCCCCCAGAAGAGTTCCGACCCGAACCACTACGCGCACGCTGACTCACCCGTATAGTCTCCCACGCCCGGTCTAACCCCCGCCGAAAATGGGTCGCATAACCCACATATGCAAACCTCCGTTCTCTGGCCTTTCCTGACCGACCTCAGGAATAGGAAAGAAGTTTTATTGCGGTTCAAGCCAGTCGAGGCTGGTGGTAGTGATTGTGATTTCAGGAAAGCACCACACAAAGCGATCGCACTCATCGATCACGTCTTGTGCATGCGATGCCGACGAAGCGACAACACCGATCCCGATTTCACAGCGTTGCCACAGATCTTGAAAATCCGTCTCCGCCACGCTTACGTTGAACCGATTCTTCAAACCGTCAATCACCGGTTTAATCACTCCCCGCTTTTCCTTCAACGAGTGCACAACCGGAATATGAAACTCAACACGCAACACCGCTGCAAACAAGGCCATGCATCCAGCAAACCACAGGCCCATCTCGCAACGGCCTCCATTCCTGAGAATCGGCCCGGCTGTTCAACCCCCTACCTTGCATTGAGTATCGATACCAACTCCCATGCCAGCTTTCCAGCGGAAAATGCAAACGACCCGCCACCTCACGGTGACGGGTTGTTCCAGAACAAAACTGCTGTGGCTTTACACCCGAGCGATCTCTTTTTCTTCGTAGGTCTCGATGATGTCGCCCGGCTTGAGATCCTTGAAATCGGTAAGGCCGATACCGCACTCGAATCCGGTGGCAACTTCACGAACATCGTCTTTGAAGCGACGCAACGACGCAATCGCACCGGTCCAAATAATGGTGCCGTCACGAAGGAAGCGAACCTTGGAGTTACGAGTAATGACACCGTTGCGCACCATACAACCGGCAATAGCACCGATCTTGGGCACACTGAAGACCTCACGGACTTCGGCATCACCGGTAACGATTTCTTCAAACTCAGGCTTGAGCAAACCAACCATCGCGGCCTGCATGTCCTCGATCACCTTGTAGATGATCTGATACGTGCGAACTTGAACATCCATCTCTTCGGCCATGGTGCGGCTCTTGCGATCCGGACGCACGTTGAAGGCAATGATGGTTGAACCAGTGGTTGAGGCCAGCTGAATGTCGTTCTCGGTAACCGCGCCAACAGCACGGTGCACAAAAGCGATTTTCACTTCTGGACGCTCAAGCTTCTTCAAGCTCTCTGTAAGGGCCTCAAGGGTACCTTGCACATCGGCCTTGATGATGAGGTTGAGTGTTGCCTGTTCACCCTTTTGGATCTGCTCAAAGATGTCTTCGAGCTTGACGCCACCACCAACAGCCGACGATGAACCACGCAGGCCGATCGAGCGGAATCGTTGTTCACGAGCCTCAGCAACGGTTTTGGCAGTCTTGAGTTGCTTAGCCACACGGAACTCATCACCCGCACCAGGAACGGCCGAAAGACCGAGAACCTGCACAGGCATTGATGGTCCGGCTTCTTTGATTTGCTTGCCGGTATCATCGATAAGTGCACGTACGGTACCCCATGCGCCACCGGCAACCATAGGGTCGCCCACACGCAGGGTTCCGCGCTCGACAAGCACCGTAGCCACAGGGCCACGACCAATGTCAAGGTTTGCTTCGAGCACAACACCGCGGCCGGGGCCATCGGGGTTGGCACGAAGATCCTCAAGATCGGCGACCAAAAGCAGCTGCTCCAAGAGGTCATCGATACCAAGGCGTTGCAAGGCTGATACTTCAACCATTATCGTGTCGCCGCCCCAAGCTTCAGGGACGAGCTCGTATTCGGTGAGCTGCTGCATGACACGGTTTGGATCCGAATCCGGAATGTCGATCTTGTTGATAGCAACAATGATCGGCACATCAGCGGCCTTGGCATGGCTCAACGCTTCAATAGTTTGCGGCATAACACCGTCATTGGCAGCGACGACCAACACGACAATGTCGGTAGCGCCAGCACCACGGGCACGCATGGCGGTAAACGCTTCGTGGCCAGGTGTGTCGATGAAGGAGATCTTGCGACCATCTTTTGTGATTTGGTAGGCACCGATATGTTGCGTGATACCGCCAGCTTCACCAGCAATAACGTTGGTTTCGCGGATGCGGTCAAGCAGCAAAGTTTTGCCGTGGTCAACGTGGCCCATGATCGTGATGATCGGTGGACGGGTGACTTCCAACTCCGGATCGTCGTCATCGTCGAACAGTTGTTGAAGTTCGGCTTCTTGCTGCTGGCCTGGATCAACCAACAACAGTTGGCCGCCCACTTCCAGAGCGAAAAGCTCGATCATTTCATCGGTCAACGATGCGGTACCAGTAACCATTTCGCCCTGTCCCATAAGGAACTTGACGACGTCGGCTGCGGTGCGATTGAAGCGTGGACCAATTTCTTGGGCCGACATTCCGCGCTCAACGATGATTTCCCCGGTTGGAACCTGGGCATCGGAACGCGAATAGTTCATCATCCGCGTTGGCTCTAGCTCTTCAAACGCCTTACGACGCTTGGACCGGCTTTGGCGCTGCTGAGGACGAGCTCCGCCCCCACGACCGCCACCGGGGCCACCACGACCAGGACCACCAGGTCCACCGCCGCCACCAGGGGCCGAACGAGGAACACCAGCGCCCGGTACCGAGGTTCGGGCAAAGTTGCCACCACCCGGACGACCGGGAAGATAATTCGGACGAGCACCTGGTGTACCCGGGGCACCGGGAGCACCTGGGGCACCGCCTGGGGCACCGGGAGCACCAGCAGGACCACGGTTTGGTCCGCCAGGTCCGCCTGGGCCACGACCAGCACCGGGACCACCAGGTCCACGACCAGCACCAGGACCGCCTGGGCGACCTGGAGGGGTGGAACGAGGGCCGGGTGGAGGCGGGATTGGGCGGCCGCTAAAGCTGCGCGGCATGCCTGGTGGCGGCGGAATGGGCTTGCCTGTAGCGGAACGGGGCGCTGGCTGTGGGCTGCGAGGCGCCAGGCCATCAGCGACAGGTACACCCGATGTAGCCGCAACCGCAACATCGTCACCAGAGACCTGAGCCAAAGGAGGAGATGCAGCAGGTGCCTGAACCACTGGGTTTGCGGCATTTTGACGCTGCTGTACGGCAGGCGACGGCATTGGGGGACGATTCCCGGCCGTGTTACTTCCGGGTCGATTGCTCGACGAGATAATGCGTGAGCTGCCTGCGGGTGCACTCAGCGAAGGCCGAGGACCGGGAACGGTTGACTCTTCAGTCTGGACCAGAGCCACTACGGGAGCATCAACAACGGCAACTGGGGCCGGAACGTCAATAACAGCTGCAACGTCTACCGATCGCTCAGGGGCCGAAGGTGCCTCAGCGAGCGGAATCACGGCTTTTATCGGAGCCTTGGGCTTGACCGCAGCCACTGGAACCTCGACAACGGGAGCTACCGCCACGGGCGCCTCGACCACAGGAGCGCTTACCGGCGGCGCTATAACGACGGCGGGCGCCACATGGGTGTCGACGGTTGCAGCAGACGCAGCCGCTGCACCCTTCTTGGTAGGTTTGGCGGGCTCTTCAGGCTGCACCTCACGGATGAGACCTTCGCGCTCGGCCTTACGGCGAACACGATCCGCTTGTGCCTCTTCCATGCCAGAGGAATGACTCTTGACCCCAATGCCCAAGGACAGGGATAGATCAAGTGCTTCTTTGTTAGTCATGCCGGGCTCTTTGGCGAGCTCGTGCACGCGAATCTTTGCAGCCAAGCGGAGTATCCCTTGTGAAGTTGCTTCCGAAACTCAATGTCACCACGCGGCACGCAGCGCCCAAAGAGCGACCGCCCATACTACTTGTTTCGAGGAACCCCCGGGAGAAGACTCAAGGTGAGAATCAACGATTGTTTGGCAAACT
>JAYTWN010000093.1:0-2491 GCA_043743435.1 Acidimicrobiia bacterium | reverse complement strand
GCCCGCGCATCGTGTTCGCCGACGGCACGCAATCGATCTATCTCGCCGACCTGAGCGGTGACGGTCTCACCGACCTGGTTCGCATCCGCAACGGCGAGGTCTGCTATTGGCCCAACCTGGGCTATGGCCGCTTCGGCACCAAGGTCACCATGGACCACGCGCCCCATTTCGACAATCCGGATCAGTTCGATCACAAGCGCATCCGGCTGGCCGACATCGACGGCAGCGGCACCACCGACATCATCTACCTGCACCGCGACGGTATCCGCCTCTACTTCAATCAATCCGGCAACGGCTGGAGTGCGCCACGAGCGCTGCGTGTGTTCCCCCGCATCGACGACGTTGTTTCCATCGTTCCCACGGATCTGCTCGGCAACGGCACCGCCTGCCTTGTCTGGTCATCGCCTTTGCCAGGCGATGCGCGGCGGCAGATGCGCTATGTCGATCTGATGGGTGGCCAGAAGCCGCATCTTCTGGTCAAGACCGTCAATAACCTGGGCGCCGAAACCCGTATGCAATACGCCCCCTCCACCAAGTTCTATCTGGCCGATAAGTTCTCTGGAAAGCCGTGGATCACGAAACTACCTTTTCCCGTTCATTGCGTTGAAAAAGTCACGGTGATAGACAACTGGCGCAAAACAAGCTTTTCGACGACCTACAGTTATCACCACGGCTACTTCGACGGCATCGAGCGGGAGTTCCGGGGATTCGGCAGAGTGGAACAAACCGACATCGAGACATACGGTAAATTCGCGGAGGGCAATGCCACGAGCCCTTACATCACCGACGATAAAACCCTGTATCAGCCACCGATCAAATCCGTCACCTGGTATCACACCGGGTTTGCTTTAGAGCGCGATCGCATCCTGTCTGCATTCGAACAAGAATACTTCACGGTTCCTGGATTTGCCGAACACAAGTTGCCGCAGCCAACGCTAACCGCCGATGCTGTCACCGCAGATGAATGGCGCGAGGCCGCGCGTGCTTGCAAAGGTATGGTGCTGCGTCAGGAAGTGTACGAGTTAGATGTCGATGCGCTTGAACAGGGTAAACACCTGCCCGTGCGCTTATTCACCACGGCGTTTCACAATAGCAACATCCAGCGCCTGCAACCGCAAGGCCACAACCGGCACGCCGTGTTCCTCGTCACCGAGAGCGAGGCCATTACGTACAACTACGAGCTGGATCTAAAGCAAGGCACACCCGACCCGCGCATTGCTCACACGCTCAACTTGCGTTTTGACAACTACGGACGCGCCCTGCAAACGGCGGCGGTCGCTTATCCGCGACAGGTGGCATACACCGATCCCACAAATACACTTACGCCGGAACAGCGCGCCCTCATTCAAAACGTTCAACGCGAGCTCCATCTTGCTTATACCGAAACGCACTACACTGCTGAACTGCCCGATGACCCGCACCAGCACCGGCTGCCAGCACCCTGCGAAGTCCTGACCTATGAATTGACCGGCGCCAACAGCGCGCATGGCTTTACGCCGAGCACCGGGCTCGATTTCTCCCTCGACGATCTGAGAGCATTCGCGCTTAGCGACACCTTGCCCGGTCAAGGAATCAAGCCCGTTACCAAACGCGATTATCACCAGCACCCGCTCAACGACACAGCCCATAAGCGCATCGTGGAATGGGTACGCATGCTCTATTTCAAGGATGACCTGTCCGGTGCGAGCTCGTTCGGTCAGCCCACGTGGCTTGGCCTGCCCTACGAAAACTACAAACTCGCGTTGACCAAAAACCTGCTCGGGGCAGTTTTCGGCGCAAAACTAACCGCTGACGTAGCCTTACAATTAGAAACGCCTACTCGTTCCGGGTATGTGTCCGGCACTGCAATTGATCCGTCTTTTGCCGACCAATATTGGATTCGCTCCGGAACCGCCGGATTCGAGAACGATGCCGCACAGCATTTCTACCTGCCAGAACGCTACACCGACCCTTTCGACAACGTCACCAGGCTGAAATACGACGCGCGCGATCTATTTATCCAATCCAGCACCGACATGCTCGGTAACATTACTCAAGTTGAGCGCTTCGACTACCGCGTGCTCGCCCCACGTGAAATGGTGGATATCAACGACAACCACACCGAGGTGTATTTCGACATCCTTGGGTTGGTCGTGGCCTCGGCAATCAAGGGCAAGGGAACTGAGGGTGACGATCTCATCGGTTTTGATGATGCGCTCGCCAACCCCGCACCCAACGATGTCCAGGCATTTTGTACCAACACTCTGTTGAATTTACAGCAAGCGCGTGACTGGCTCGGCCACGCGACAGCACGCATCGTCTATCACTTCGGCGAAAAGCGTGACGCAGTGGGCCAAGTGGTGATTTGGGCAGATCGTCCAGCCGGTGCCTGCGGGATCGTGCGTGAGGTCCATTTTAATTTACCGGGCGGGCCTGTCAGCCCTTTACAGATTGCGCTCGAATGTTCCGACGGCGGCGGCAATGTGTTAATGAAAAAGGTGCAGGCCGAGCC
>JAYTWN010000092.1:0-6234 GCA_043743435.1 Acidimicrobiia bacterium | reverse complement strand
TATTGTCGCGGAAACCGCCAGTGCTTCGGACTCACTCCGAAGTTGTTCGATCATCTCAACAGTCAGCATCGCAAAAATTTAACACCGGAGCGAGCGAAGGCAACCCAAACAACCTGCCGCTTCAAAAGCGCAACGATGCGTTGTGGCGATTAGTACGCATGTTCGTTACAAACCGTCACAACACATGGCAGACCGTCACAACACACGGCAACGGCCTATCGCTGCATGTCGTTAGTTGCGGGGAACCTTAGACCAGGGGCCGGTTTTGTCGAGGCGTGGCTCGCCGGGCAGACCAAGGACTTGCTCACCCAAAATATTCCGCATGATTTCCGAAGTACCGCCCTCAATCGAGTTAGCACGTACACGTAGGAATCCATGACGAACTCCGCCTGAGGCCCCGTCGGCATCGGAAGCTGTTGGTCGTCGCGGCGTGTAGTCATAGCCAACTTGACCGGCCGGGCCGAGCAGATGCAAGGCGAATTCCATTACGGCCTTATTGAATTCGGCGAACACTAATTTGGCTACCGAACCTTCAGGCCCTGGGTTACCCGTGCGAGCCTTTTCTGAATCGCGCATATTGGTTAACCGTCCCACTTCGCCACGAACCCACAACTTCATGAGTTGGTCTTTCTTCGCTGGATCACGGTCGGCCGCCGGAGTTTCTTCCCAGATCTTCACGAGTTCCGTCGCCAAGCCACCCTTCTTGACCACGCCAGTTCCGCCGCCACCAATAGCAGTGCGCTCATTCATAAGTGTGGTTAGTGATGCACGCCAACCCTCGCCCACTGCTCCAATACGGTTGGCGTCGGGGATGCGAACATCGGTGAGGTAGACCTCATTGAATTCTGCCTCGCCAGTGATTTGGTAAAGGGGACGAACTTCAACACCGGTCGAGTGCATATCCAACGCAAAGTACGTCATGCCCTTGTGCTTTGGGGCCTCGGGATCGGTACGGGTTACGAGCATGCCCCAATGCGCCGTATGAGCAAGCGTGTTCCAAACCTTCTGGCCGTTCACGATCCATTCATCGCCATCTTGAATAGCACGGGTCGAGAGCCCCGCAAGGTCGGAACCGGCACCTGGCTCAGAGAACAACTGGCACCATAGGTGTTCGCCAGTGAACATGGGGCGCAAGAAACGGCGGCACTGCTCTTCGTTGCCGTGGGTAAGAATCGTGGGGCCGGCGAGGGCAAGAAAGAAGGACCCCGGATCCTGTGCCTGTGCGCCCGCTTTGCGGAGACGTGACTCAATGAGCTTGTTGAACTCTGGGCGCAGCCCTAGCCCACCCGAGCCCACCGGAAAGTGTACCCAAGCCAAACCGAGGTCATAACGAGCCCCACGAAAGGTCCTGTTGTCGACGGTTTTTGGATCGGTTTCGCTCAGCAAACGATCGATCGCGGCATTCACGGTCGCAGTATCTGCATCAACCGAAGTTTCAACAATTGTCTCGACGGGGGCAAGGGTGTCAGGCACGCCGAACAGCTTCCCGCAAAACCCGCCCACTCACCAAAACCTGAGCCAATCGTCAGGTTTCAAACTGCAAACGGGTTATTGCGCCCATTCGATCCGAGCGCCCAATTGTTCGGCCAGTTGGTCCAGAAGAACTCGGCCTTGCCCTTCGATCAGGTTGCGAACCCCAGAACCGACCAATGGGTAGCTTCCCGGATTCGACGGTACGCGATCCCCAAACAGGACACACACACACTTCCAATTCGCGCCAACTTGCTCATGTCGCTATCGTGACGTTGTATAGGGATTACATCAATAGCGACATTCGGTGGCTACCTTTGCGTCGGCCTGTCAGCGTCCAGCGACCTACATCGGCACGGCGGCATCGAGTTCGCTGGCTACGTCTAGGGCACATTGGGCAAGGTCGTCGGGAAGTTCGTTGACCCGGTCGAGTTCGTCGCTGAACTTGAGCCGTGCGACAGAACCGGTGTCTACTGGGACGGCACGGGGCATCCAGGCCGAATGCAACACAAACGGCACGATCATGCCCGGGGCGCTGAGCGTGGCGATTGGTCCAGAACCGACATTTGCGGCGTTGAACACTTCGACCCGGAATCCACTGTCGTTGAGGATTGGCACCACTACGTAGCCGTCGTGTCCGCCAGGGTTGGTTCCCGAGTAACGGCTTGCACCAGCAACAGGAGCACCACGAGGCACAAAGATGGGCGACGTAGGCATGTCATCCATTGCCATTTTGTAGACCGATGATTGCGTAAGATCGGGCATCGAGGCGGTCATCAGAAGCGGCGGCGTTTCCTCGCGGGGCCACAGCGTTTGATCAACCCGGTCACCGTACAGGTCAACCATTTCGCGGGTAATCGCCGCGGGCCGCCACCCGTGGTACACCGAATGCCGCGAAACAGGGCGAGACATTCCTTCGGTGCTGTAATCAAGCGCCGAGAGCTGACGGGTCCACAACAGCGACGGATCTCTCAACTCAGCTCGCTCCCGAACGGCACCAGATTCAGGATCAAACTCAATCATGGTGGTGCGATCGGGGCTCATGGGAAATCCGTAAAGACCCTGCAATGCCGGATCACACGGTCGGCCCAATGCATCCAGCGCACCGTGATCTTGCGTCATGGCGATGTCGGCATTTTCCGTATGTTCAAATACGATCTTGATGCCGTCGGAATCGTCGTAGATGCCGTAGTAGTGGTTCAGCTCTGGCGCTAGTTCGAACCGTTTGCAGACTACTTCCTGGCCGGGTTTCGTGGCCTCAATGTCGGCTTTGCGAATCAAATACACCGGCCCGGAATGGTTAGCCGGAACGGTTCGTTTGCCACCGAACACCACCTGCGGTTCGATCTTAAAAGCGCAATCGGCTACGACGAGCCATTCGCGCGTTTGGGTGATCGAGTGCAAGGTTTGTGGAATCACGGCATCGGTAATGGGCCACGAATGAAAGGCCCCGTCGGCACTGTAGCGAACCACCACAAGTTTGCCTTCATGGGTATTGACTGTCCACATCACATTTCGATCGGGATCGATCACCGGGTGCGCAGTGCTGCGAACCATGGGCAGAATTGGCTGCGGGAACACCTCGAAGGAGTGCCAATCTTTTCGGTGCCCCACTTCGCCGACGAAGGCCAGCGAGTGTGGGTCAACTTCAACCGGGCGGCCCACATCCCACGTCATAAACAGTCGATCGCCCCAAGGAAGTGGAGCGGTATTGGCGGCGTTCGTCATACCGAAAGGCGAATGCAAACCGACCATGGTGGAGCGAAACACGTCGGGGCGTTTCGCTCGTAAGCGCGCAGATGGTGAATCAATTCGGCGTTGCCGCCAAGCAAACTTCTCTGGAGGTGCACCAAAGGTTCCGGCTTGAAGCGACAACCGATACGTCATCCCGTCGCCATAAAACGGATGCGACCCGCCGAACGTATCGGGATGCGGGGCACTAATAACGATCTCACCCGTTATGTCCGCAGGCCACGCACCCTGCGTGACTTTCAGGTCATGATCGGCAGGGGCATCGACACAAAACAACGAACGCGGTAGTGGCATTGGTGATGTTTAGCAGACCCGCATCTGATCTCTTCAGGATTGCCAATCGCCAATTCTTCAATCGGGCTAACGATGGTTACCTTGGCGTAGCCGACCAGAGTTGTCCTCTACCGAACCACTAAGAACTCGGACGAGAACGGCGCCGTGTTCTTCCAGCGAAACCACTTCCGCCACGGCCGGATCTGCTTCTTCGTTCCCCACGATCAAGCAGGAACCCGGCACGAGCTGAATTCCAGGCTCGACGTCCTTAACGCTGGCATGGGTAAGCCCCGCCGAATCACGGCGATGGTAATCAATCCAAAGGTCCCAAGACCCGCTGATCAGCACCACTTAGAGAACTACTCAGAGACGTAGATGGGTTCGCCGCGCCATTTGTCGCCCATGGACTCGTTTTGGATGCGTTCCTGGAGCAGAACGATTCCTTCGAGTAAGGCTTCGGGGCGGGGCGGGCAACCGGGGACGTACACATCGACGGGGATGATCTGGTCAATGCCTTTGGTGACTGAGTAGCTATCCCAGTAAGGCCCGCCGCAGTTGGCGCAGGAGCCCATCGAGATTACGTACTTCGGCTCGGGCATCTGCTCGTAGAGACGCTTGATTGCTGGAGCCATTTTGTCGGTCACGGTGCCGGATACAACCACGAGGTCAGCTTGGCGGGGTGAGGCCGGGAAGGGGATAACGCCGAGGCGCATCACGTCATAACGGGGCGATGCGAATGCCGCTCCCATCTCGATGGCGCAGCAGGCAAGGCCCCACTGGTAGCACCACAGGGAGTACTTACGGCTGTAGTTGAGCAGCCAGGTGAGTGGCTTGGCGCCCTTCTTATCGAGGAGACCCTTCTCAACTAAACCCATCGCAGGACTCCCTTTCGCCAGGCGTAAATCAGGCCCAGCAGCAAAATGAACACGAAAATACCCATTTCGACGAGGCCAAACACCCCGAAGTACTCAAGACGTAATGCCCACGGGAAGAGGAAAACGGCTTCCACGTCGAACATTACGAACAGCAGGGCGAAGATGTAATAGCGAATCTGGCTCTGTGACCAGCCTGCACCGACGGGATCGACACCCGATTCGTACACGGTCAGCTTTTCGACACCACCCGTTGTGGGGCGTACAAGGCGAGAAAGCGACAACGTACCGCCGACCAGCACAATGGCGGCCGCGGCAAGAAAGGCCACAGTGAGATAGCTGCGAAGGAAGTCCGACACGGCCATACACGTTAGTGCCCGCCATCCCCTTCGACCAACCACACCCCTTCAACCAACCACACCCCTCCAACCAACCACACCCCTCCAACGCCGACGACGACTCAAACCATTCGGCGCCCCGGTCATGGCTTCGGTTTACAAACCCGTCGGAGTCATAGCGGTCACCGCGTCTTATCCGCCGATGTGGATTGGCCGCAAGCAACTTTGAACGAGCCCCTACACTTTGACCATGGTACGAACGTTAAGCCTCGAAGCGTTTGCAGGGCTCTGGGTTGGCCTCGACGCAACTGGTTCAGTCGTAGCAAGCGCTGACACCCTGGCCAATTTGCTCGAATCTATCGATCAGTCCAACCTCACTGGGCTCGAAATTCTCCGGGCGCCCCACCCCGAAGATGGTCTCGTGTACGGCCTTGGCGGAACCTTGGGTTTACCCCTATACCGATTTCGGCGAGGGGACAGGAAAACTTGAACACCCAGTTCTGCGGGCTGTCGTCCAAGTCGGCACTCCGAAAGCTACGTCCTCCTTCGCGGCCATAGTCGATACTGGCGGCCCGCTGACCGTGGTGGCTAGGGGTGTGCTGTTGAGCGGAGGCGACCCGGCCGACACTAGGAAGACCATGCTCCTCCGGCTAGCCGGCACAAGTAGCGCGGTTCCGCTATACGAACTCACGCTTGAGATTCGCCCACCACACGGAGTAGACGGAGTTGATCCGATCCAGTGGCGAAGCGTGGTCGCAGTTTTGAGCCCGTGGCCTCATCAAGGTACGGCGATCATTCTGGGCCAATCCGGTTTCATTGAGAATTTCACCGTGACGTTCGGGCCGTCGGGTTTCGAAATCGAATCCGGAGGAGCTTTCTCTCACCGGTACCGGCAGCCCGACTGAACCACCGCACAAGCAGTGCCCCGTAGTGCAGGAGCTCCGCTCTCAGTAGATTGGGCTTGCGACCCGATACCCCAGGTCGTAGTGTAAATTCTTGTGCCTGGCGGAACCGTTGCGCCGATAGTTTCCCGGATTACCTCCGATACCAGCGAGGCGTCGTTTCGGTTGCTCGGTCGCATCGAGGTTTGCGGCGCCGGAAAGACGATCGAAGATTCGAGCAGCCTCCCGCGGTCGTGCAACGTGCAGCTCCTAACCAACTGCGATGTGGCATTGTGTCTGAAGCCCAGATCACATTGAACAACCGCAGATTTCAAATTGATCTTGGTTTGCTTGGGCCAACCGTTTTGGGAGATGGCTTTGTTCCACCCCGGTTGACCCGAGTGCTCGGCCGGCATCACCGCAGAAATCAGTTCAATGGGCGGTGGTTATGTGTTACTCGGCGATCTCGTAACCGATATTGAGGTTCTAAACGGTGTTCTCGCGACATCAGCGCAAGGGGACTCACCCGCAGATCGGCTCACCACCGTTGAATTTGTTCTAGCGCTTCTCCGTGGTCTTCCTTATGCCGATCTTCCCGATGCCTCCTGGGTCGGGGGGGGGGGGGGGGGGGGGGGGGGGGGGGGGGGG
>JAYTWN010000091.1:0-5649 GCA_043743435.1 Acidimicrobiia bacterium | reverse complement strand
TTCTGGTCGACGGGCGCGTCGGTGGGGGCGGATGCGGAATTGCTCATGTACAGAAGATATATCACCAGGTACGATTGCGCCATCGGAACTTCAGCACTGTCTCTTACGGATTCGGCCTACGCCCAGATCAAGCGCCTCATCGTGCGCTTAGAACTCGCGCCCGGCTCCGTCGTCAACGAAGAGGACCTGCAAACGCGCACCGGTATTGGGCGGACGCCAATTCGCGAGGCTCTCCATCGTTTGCAACGCGATCAACTCGTGGCCGTAATCCCCCGCCGCGGCATGTTCGTCTCGCAAATCGAATTGGGCGATCTTGCCTTGGTATTCGAAAGCCGCTCGATTCTGGAACCCTACGTACACCGACTTGCTGCTGATCGTGGACGCGCCGAGCATTGGGACGCGATGTCTGAGGCTTTGGATCATGCCGTTGCCTTAGGTCCCGATGCGCCATGGTCAGAGTTGTTGGCCGCCGATCGAATCTGTCACGAACAAGTATGGGCCGCTGCCGACAATCGGTTTCTCACACAAACGCTCGACATGCTCTACTGCCAAGCCGAACGCCTCTGGCACCGCTACGTACGCGATCAAGCCGATCTCGTTTCTGCCCTCGCCGAGCACCGCACCATCCTCGAATCCCTCCGCTCCGGTGATGGCGAAGCGGCAGCCAAACTCATCGAAGGCCACGTCCGAGAATTCGAAAACCAAACCCGCGTTGTCCTGGCAGGGATGTAATCGCCGGTGTGCTCGCTTTCCCTTCACCGTTTAAACACGCCGTATGTTAGGCCAAGCTCCTTAAAAGCACCGTGAGGGTTAAGGCCGTCGTCACCTTCCCAAACCCCCACGGGAGCCCCCAGAAATTCTGCTGCAGCAACCGCCGAGTGTTGGCCTAACGGATCGTAAAAATCTTACTTTTCATTACGGGACGCTGCGGCACTCGAAAATGCTGTTGCTCGGAGAAGGCGTACCGCCCCGGGGGCAGCGAGTCAAACACGAATCGCCAATAAGGTCGCCGGCCCGGGGCTTCATCGGAACCAAGCCCAGGGAGTGGTGCGTCAATGAACTCGTATGGTGATCTACAGGCAGTGTCTTTTTCTCGGTAGCAAGGGAACACTAACCCAACGAATATCCATTTGCCCTCCTCGGATTCTCGATACATATCCAAAATACGTTCCCGAGCGAGATTGGAGTCTGTTACCTCGTTCCGTGCGGGTGCAACAGAGAACTTGAGCACGACCGGAACTTTGGTAGAGGCTTGTGCAGGCGCTCCAGCCAGCACCGTTCCGGCAAGACAACCCACAACCAAGATCCTACGAAGAAATGGGAGGATCGCTTTTCGCGTCATGACGTTTTCACCGAAAAGCCCAAAGCCACGATCGCACTGACCGGGATCGCTTGCTCTCCGTCGTTGGTGATCATGGCGCGAGCATAAAACCCGCCGCAGCCACACGAAGCGAACACAGGTCCACCGCTGTCACCTTGAAAGGTTGCCGCGGTCCCACCGGTGATTTGAATGAGAGAGTAACTAGTCCCTGCGCAGTCGTAGCCCGGCGACATCGTGTAGCTGACGTAGTTACCCGTGTACCCCCAAGTCCAGCCCGTTACCTTGCCGTAGAGGTAAACGTATTCACCATTCACCGTGTCCCCCGATCCTTTGATCACATTTCCTCGGGCTTCGCCGACGGCTCCTCCCGTGGTCGACAGTTGGGTCTCGGCGTAGCAATATTCCTGGTAATTGCCGATGGGTTCGGAACCTCCCGTGTGCCTTTCCTGTGAAGCACCGGCTGGGCAATGAGAGGCGGTTGAAACAAGATCCGGATAGAAACTGAACCCAGATGTACAAACTGCTTGGTGTTCGCCTCCCTGAAGGGTTGCCGATTTCGGTTCAACAAAAACAGCAGCCGAATAGGGAACCATTAGCTCTCGAAAGGAGACCCGTGAAACTGCTTGCTCTGACCGGATTCTCAAAACGATTGCGTTCCGAGCTTGGTCGATCTCGACACCATGCACACCTGGAAAATCGCCCGCTCTCGCCGCCGAATCATTTAGTTCTGCCAAGCTGAACTGGACCTTGCGCACCGGGATCTTAATGGTGGCCCCGGATGATTCAGCGGTGGCCGGTGTGTCTGTCGGCCTGAGACCTGTGGTCGTAAGAATTGTAGGAACCGCACCGCTTGGGTCAATCCCAGCAAAAGCCGGATCCGATCTCAACGACGCCATGGCCTTCGATAGAACGTTGAATACCGCGATTCTTCCCTGAACCTGTTGGACCGTTCGCCCCTCCAAGTTGGCGATTGTTCGAGCCAGTTCAAGCTCTGCCTCCGGCCCCGGCAATCCTAAGGCGAGAATTTCTGAAACCGTTTTGAGTGGGACTGCGGATACGCCGGGGGCGCTAGTTGTGAGGCCTACAAAGGCCAAAAGAACGGCGAGCCAAACAGTCTTTGATTTGTTGAGTCGTGACCTCTTGCTGATTCCTACTTCAAGTATTCGCATGCCTTGCCTTCTATTGGCTTTAAAGAGAGGGATTTTCCAACTCGTTCTTTTCTATGCCCCGTAACGGCGGGCCTTAAACTCCGCAAGGAAAATACTTTTGAAATGGGTCAGCCGAAGCATCAACGGGTTCCCAAGCTCCCTCGATTCCGCAGAACAAATCAGCATCACTAGACAACTGAACCCAAAACCTGCCAACCGTGCAGTCGGAGCCAGTTCTGGTTCTGCCGACTACAGAACCGGAGGCAATCCATTTCTCAAACGATCGTTCAAGGAGAAGCGGTCCGAAGCAAGTAGTGGTTGCAGAAGCTACGGGAGAGGATTTACTGGCCCAGTTCCGCCAAAGTATGCGCGCAGAGTAGTTACTGCCTATCGTTGTGGAGCGCTGAGCAAAGAACGAACGGTTGAGCTTCTTTGGGGAACCGTTACCGAAGCCGACCTTCCTGACCAAGATGAAGTCCCGATGGAATCGTTGCGCGGTAAGGTCGAATTTCTGATTGGGCACGGTGACACTGGACATAACGATGCTGATGAGGGCTTGCTTCCTGGGGATTAATCCTGGAGGCAGTCGACTAGTGCATGTGCGCGAAAGTCACTGCGTAGTGTTTGGGTGAGATTTTCGCGATGGTGCTGGTAACTGAGGTCAAAACACTACGCAATGACTTCCGCTTTACTGCACTAGGTGTGAAAAGATTGGCGGCCCCGAGCTTCAGCCAATCAGAAAGAGACGGATCTCAACATTTTTTCCTTTCACTAAATGACGATGTCGTCACCGATATTCGCTTCTCCTCCGAACCTTCTCACGGACCGTCAGCTCGTTTGTTCGGGGAAATCGATCACCTCGAACGAGCGGCAGAACTCGCGCTAAACGGGGTTGAGGTCGCCTCGATCTTGGTCGTGCCCGAACCGTTGCAAGCCGATCTTTGGGACGATGAGCGATATGCCAGATGGACGGCACGTGTGGGGGCGAGTGAAGCCATCGTGGCGGTTCGCATGGACCAAAGAAGCCGTTCTTTTGGCCCTGACGAAGTTGAGGCACGAGCGGCGAAACTTGGATTTCCGTCGGCTGGTGCTAGCGGGAATGATGTTGGTGACGAGGGCTATCGGACGGCAATATTCGATGTAGTAGCTGGCTGGAGAGTACGAACTATCGGCGCTTCTCGAACTCCTTGAGCGAGAGCGGGAAGAGCGCCGTTTCGAATACGACGACGATGACTATGAAGCCGATCCCCGCGAACTCGACGCCGCTGAGGCTGAACTGAAATGGGCCGAACGCAGTAGACAGCTACTGGCACCACGCCCCATCATCGAGCACTTTCGACGTTACGAACTTCCGGCTCCACTGCACAATTGGGACCGACGAAACTCCGTTCAGAAGTGGTACTTCGTTTCGACAAAGGAAGACTTTCACTATTGGCAAGGCGGTTCTGGGTCAAGCGGCCAACGCGAAGATCACGGTCGATGGGCGCACATATTCGGTGCGCTTACGAAGGACGAACCCTGGCCCAATATGTGCACTTAGTTATCGGCTACTCGTCGGCATAGATTTCATGGCCGCCGATACGACGCCAAACAACTTTTGTTTCGATGAACTGAAACGTTGCTCGACCATCGGGGCGACGGAAATGCCAAGTCATCGACCAGATTTCCGTGTTTGAAAGCATATGCACACGTAGGTTCCCGGGCCATGGATGTGGGTGCGGACCATACTCTTGCCAAGCATCACAGCCGCCAGAGAAGTCACGTAGCCGAGCGCTGAACATTCGCCGATGTTCCAGTGGCAGTCGTTTATAGTCCGCTTCGAACGACGGCCCGGTTTCAAACTTCATAAAGTCAGTATTTCCGACCGGTGTGACAGGTTTTCGAACCAATCAAACGATGCACTCGCCGTCGAGTTTTTCTAGATGCGCCTCGAAAGCTTCAACATCGTCAAACTCAGTCGTGTTACCGGCTGCCCTCTGGACATCAACTTCCCGCTCTTTCGCTTGCCACTCAGGAGACCAAAACCATGCCTGATCAGTAGGGATGGGCAGATGCGGACGCAACACAATTTCACCGTCTCGCTCCAAAACCTCCAATTGCGCTCCAGGAGCATCCAGCCCGAGCCGCTGACGAAGCTTTAGCGGAAGCGAAATGACCCCCCTTTTTTGCACGGCTAAAAATGTTGACATGCATCGATGCTACAGGAAAGCCGAAAAGCAGTAAAACGGCTTTTCGCACTCAACAAGGGCCGGGTTTGGCTTCCTCGAAGAGACAAAGACTGATTTGAGTCTTTTTCTGCTAAAATAGACTCGTGACCGTCATCAACATCCACGAGGCGAAAACACACTTTGCCCAATTGCTCCAACGAGCTCTGGAGGGGGAAGACATCGTGGTGGCCAAACACGGGAAGCCTTTGGTCCGCCTCGTGCCCGTGAATGCCATGGAACTCCAGCCACGGGTCTTTGGCCGCCACGCCAGAACCATCACCGACGCAGAACGCCAAGCTGCGTTCTCCCCGATGACCGAAGAAGAACTTGGAAATTGGGATTCTTAGATTGGACACGGAGCTAAACGGCATCCTTCTCGACACCCACGTGTTGTACTTCCTCGATTCCGACCCAGCTGAAGTACCCGCGAAGATCCTCAGCGTTATCCAATCTCCTTCGACTCGCGTGTTCGTTTCGAGTCTCACCGCTTGGGAAATGAGCATCAAGCATCAAATGGGACGATGGCCAGAAGTTGGCGATTTACTCGCCGACTACCACCAGACCATGGTCGCTTACGGCTTCACGGAGCTTCCGTTTCAAAGCGATGCTGCACTATTGGCCGGATCGCTTCCTCCAATTCACAAAGACCCCTTCGACCGAGGGCTCATCGCTCAAGCCGTTCGCCACAAGTTGAAATTCATTTCAGCTGACGAATTTGTTCAGTCCTACGTCGGTGAAGTCGTAGGACTATTCGTTGATTGGTAAGTCGCTCAGCTTCGGAACCCCGAAGTATGAACAAATTTTTCGCTCTCTTTGCGAGCAGATCTCAAAATGACACAAGCTCAGGAAGCCATCAGAAGCGACGCGACCAGCTCCTCGCCGTCTACTTCGCCGGTCGGGATGAAGCCATAGCGGAGGTACATTGGTTCGTGGTTGCCGCGGCCTGGGACCCAGCTGACCACGGGTTGCTCAC
>JAYTWN010000090.1:0-11414 GCA_043743435.1 Acidimicrobiia bacterium | reverse complement strand
AGACGTGAGCGCGGTCATCGGCGAAAACGGCGGCACCGCGGGTGGGGTCTGGTTGCATACGAAACTCTCCTTAGATCAAACGTTCCCAAAGTCTTGACGAACACTCGCTTTAGTTGACGGATTTGTGCGAACACAAAGGCTCGGGACAATTCGTGAGGAGCCCGGGCTCGGACAAGTGGTGAACAACCAAACCACTAGCTAGCGTGGCTGAATGGCTAAAGGACCCGTACGTGCAGCTGGTGGGATTGTGTGGCGACGAAGCGTTGAGGGCGATTCCCAGGTTTTGCACGTCTTGGAGGTATTGGTGGTGCATCGTCCGTATTATGACGATTGGTCATTCCCAAAAGGAAAACACGAAATCGACGAAACCGATCTCGCTTGTGCCGTGCGCGAAGTCGAAGAGGAAACCGGTCTGTCGGTCGTCGTTGGCTGCGAGTTGCCAACGGTCGAATACTTGGATCACAAGAACCGGAAAAAGACCGTTGCCTATTGGGCCATGACGGTGCAACCGAGCTGTGACAATGAAGCTTTTGTCATCAACGATGAGGTCGACGAGATGCGCTGGCTCACGCTTGAAGCAGCCAGTCCTTTGCTTACGTACCCCATTGACCAGCTGCTTTTGGATGAATTCGGCTCGCTGCAAGATCTCGGAGTATCTCCATCCGAGGCTGTGATCTGACCAAATGAGCCAGAGCTCAAATCGTGTAAGGACCGTTGCCGCTGGCAACGGGAGCTACCGTGGCAACGTGTTGTCTTTGCCTTCCGCTGAATCCACCCACCCTTCAAAGCCAGGAGTGGCTTCTTCTTCGAGGGTCGCTTCCAGGGCCGCTTTGCAGGGAGCGGAAGTTCGCTCCGTTCGACGATTTGCCAAGGGTTTTGCTCAGGGCTTCGCCGTGCTCGCTCTCGTCCTAGGCGGATGTTCGTCGAAAACTGCCGACAAACCTCGAGACACGTCGGTGGAAAACGTTGCGGTGAGTTTGTCCGCTGATTCTTCAGTTTCCGATCCGGCATTGGTTACTCCGGTTACTCCGGTTACTCCGGCAACGCCTGAAGATAGCGAGGTTGTAGTTGCTGCGACTTCTGAGGAACAAGGCGTTGCTGCCCCGGATGGTTCCGCCCCGGTGGTGGTGAATCAAATCACGGGCGATGATCTCGTCCCCGTTGTCTTCGATTTCCCTGCCACCCCTCGACCGATCAAAGAAGTGGACCGACCGATCACTGCCGACACAAAACGCCTAGCGCTAAAAGTAAGTGGGCTTAGCTACCATGGCGTGGTGTGTGGATTTTCGATCAAAGGAACCCGCCCTGAATCACCCGCGATCATCCGCATGACGGGAACAAAAGCCGGTGGCACCGGATTCGACTCAGGCCCGATCAGCGTGGCGTGGACGTTGACTGAACCACCGGAAGTGTCCTCCGGTGGATCCGACAACAACGGATGGAACTTTCTCTCCGATGCCAATCCCAACCGAAGCGGCCCAGGCTGGGTTGTTTCCTTGGGGGGCGTAACCCCAAATGTTGCTGGGGCAGTTCCAGAGTCTGCGGCTTGCTCACTCGAACTTGGAGTTGGGGTCTTGTCTCCAGCCAACGGACCCATCGGCTACTGGGCAGGTTTCGCCCGCAACTGAAAGCTTCATGACCTCAAGAATCGGCTACTGGAGCATCGGCCACTGGCGGATCGGAAACCAAAGTGTCGGAAGTCAAAGTGTCAAACGTCAAAGTGTCGACGGCCCGAGCGCGAACAACCGACACGACCAACACCACAATGGCTGTAACGAACAGGATCGACGAGGTCCATTCGTTGATACGCAGCCCAAGAATTTTGTAGGCATGGTCGGTCCGGATCCTCTCGATCCAAAAGCGTCCGAAGGTGTAGCCGGATACATACACCGCAAACAATCGGCCTTTCGGCAGTCTTTTGCCCCAACGTCGCTCCACGAAAAGCACCAACGCCACGACGGAGAGATTCCATAAGGATTCGTAGAGGAATGTGGGATGAAACGTCGAAAAGTCCTTGTACGCGCTCGGACGTTTCGCGAACGGAATCTCGAGTCCCCAAGGAAGTTTGGTGGGCCCACCGAAAAGCTCCACGTTGAACCAGTTCCCCCAACGTCCAATGGCTTGCGCTAGAGGCAGTGCCGGTGCTGCAGCGTCGAGCAATCCGGGCATGGAACAGCCCCGCTTGCGGCCGACGTAGAGCCCCACCAACGTGCCAAGGGCAATTCCTCCCCAAATCCCCAGTCCTCCGTCCCAAATGCGCAGGGCGTCAACCCAGTGGCCACGGTAAGACTTCCAGTCGGTGGCGAGGTGGTAAAGCCGGGCACCGATAACACCTGCGGGTACGGCGAACATGGAGATAGCGGCTACATCGTCAGCGTTCCCTCCCGATCGTTGCCATCGCCTCGAGGCAAACGAAACCGCAGCGATCGCTCCGAGGGCAATGCACAGACCGTAGGCATTGAATTTCAGCAGTCCAATACTGATTGTGCCGCGCGTTGGGCTCGGAATTGACCCCAACACCATCGAGTGCACATTGGCGAACCACGAAGAGAACGAACTGCCGACGGGTGCAGAAAATAGTGACATCACCCAAGAACTTACCGTCCGTGGCATGGGTCGATGTGCCGCCTACGATTTAGCTGTGGCCTTCCGGAGAAAAAGATCGAACCCGCTGGCTGGCCAGTCTCGGCTCGGGACAGATCTCGGGCAGCCCGGGGTTGGTCAGCCTGGGGTCCCGGCAAGTCTGGAAGAGTCCGGCCTCGGGACAAACCTGGAAGAGTCCTCAGCATCGATGGAGTACCAGTCACCATTGGCTTTTTTGCGAGTCGAAGAGCAACGTGGTCAAACCACAGAAGCTGATACCGCGAACTCGATCGAAGTCGCTCAAGAAGAGGACGAACGCGATGATCGTGGCGCGGAGCGAGGTCGTGGTTTTCGTCGCCGTCGTCCGCCGCACAAACTTCACCCCATTGCACGGTTGATTCGCAAACTTGCCCGTTTGGTCACCCTGCTGGTCGGAAGTGCCGTTGGGGTCACGGCCATGATCGCGGCGTTTGCGCTGCTGGGCATGCAATTACCGAAACTGGATGGCGCCGTGAGCTTTCCGGTGGCCAAGTTGGGGGCATTGGAACCTCTGAACCAACGTTCAGAAATCGTCGACTCGCAAAATCGTTTGATGATCGTGTTGCGCAGTGAACAGAACCGTCAACCGGTTCTCTTTGACCGCATTCCGAAACACATGATCAATGCCGTGTTGGCCGTGGAAGACGCCGACTTTTATCGACACAAGGGCATCAATATGCGCTCCACCGTACGAGCCATGGTGGCCAACGTCGAAGCGGGTGGCGTGGCCCAAGGTGGCTCCACTATCACCCAGCAGTTGGTAAAGCTCACGTTGCTCAGTTCCAAGCAAAACGTCAACCGCAAGGTGACCGAAGCGCGCTTGGCCTTGCAGATCGAAAAGCAGCTCACCAAAGAACAAATTCTTGAGCGGTACCTCAACACCGTGTACTTCGGTGAAGGTTCCTATGGCGTGCAGGCTGCGGCGGAACGGTATTTCAATAAACGAATCGATGACATCACTGTGGTCGAAGCGGCTTTTCTTGCTGGCATGATCCGTAACCCGGTTGGCTACGATCCCATTCGGTTTAAGGATCGATCGAGGCAACGTCGAGCCATCGTGCTGGACCGCATGGTCAAGGTGGGCATGATTACCAAAGCGGAGCAGGCCACGTTTCGCATCAGCCCTATGCCGCGCCCGGCCGATCGATTCTCACTTCCCGAGTCGTACTTTATTGAAGAGGTCAAGCAACAACTCCTTGATGACAAACGTCTGGGGGAAACCAAAGCGGAGCGGTACACCGCAGTATTCAACGGTGGACTCCGGATTAAAACTACGTTCGATCCCGATATCCAAGCCCAAGCCGAAGCTGCCGTACGCGATGTTCTGCCCGCATATGAAACGGATTTCACCGCAGCGTTGGTCTCCTTAGATGTGGCGACCGGGGCGGTGAAAGCCATGGTCGGTGGCCGAGGTTTCGCTACCGATAAATACAACTTGGTGACCCAGGGCAAACGTCAGCCCGGTTCTTCGTGGAAGCCCTTTGTGTTGATTGCCGCTATGGAAAATGGCATTTCGCCTATGTCGCTGGTAGACGGCAACGAACCCTGCCCCATCCCAAACCCCACCGGTAAACCGAAAATTTACAAACCCCGCAACGCTGAACCGCCGCAGACTGGGCCTCATACCCTTCTGGATCAACTCGTCGTTTCCAGTAACTGTGCCTTCGCCCGCTTGGCGTATCTGGTCGGTTACAAAAAAGTGGCCGACGTGGCCAAACGATTGGGCATCTCTACACGGATTGATCTTGTCCCGTCGATGGCTCTGGGCGTTGAGGAAGTTCACCCGATCGATATCGCCGGTGCCTATGCGACGTTGGCTGCGGGTGGACGGCAACGTAAGGCGTATCTGATTGACACCGTCTACGACCGCACGGGCAAAGTAATCTTCACCGGACGAAGTACCGATCGCCAAATTGTCGATAAAGAAATTGCGCGTGTGGTCACCTCCGCCATGCAAGGTGTCGTGCAACGCGGCACCGGTGTGCAGGCACAAATTGAAGGCCGTGATGTTGCCGGAAAAACGGGCACGACGAATAACAACGAAGACGCATGGTTTGTTGGCTTTACTCCGCAGTTAGCGACCGCGGTTTGGATGGGTGCCCCGGATCGCAAACTGGCCATGAAAAATGTGGGCAGCGTAGGCAAGGTGTACGGCGGAACCTATCCGGCTTTGGTGTGGAACCGCTTTATGAGTGCCGCTCTGCAATCGCAAGTGTCTCAACCGTTTGACGCTGTTACTAAGCAGACCTTTGATATTGGGGACTGCTTTAACCTCACGGTCGAACAAATCAAAAAGCGCTCAACGTCTGCGGGTCGAGGATCGCGAACCGGCAAGAACGCAACGGTTGAGGCTGCCACAAACTCAGCCGAGGCCCCAACCACCACATTGCCAAAACTTTCGAAAGCGCGCTGCGGTTCGTGGAGCATTCCAAGCCAGATCAGCCCAGCCTCGACTGACGTGTCAACCACAGACGATGGGATCGGAAGCAAAAAGAAAAAGAAAAAGAAGAAAATTGGGTCGAACAGCGCAGAGCTTGTTGTTGAAGATACAGCCGTCATCGCCGGTGATCAGGGTGGCACGACCAGGGCGAAAAAGCGTCGCCCGAAAACTTCTGTTACGAACACCACGCTCAAACCCAAGGTTAAGAAAAAGAAGCGGCCCGTAGACGCAACAGTCGCGAACAGCGATGGTTCCTCCACTCCAGTTCGAGTGCGCCCTCGAATAGAAATTGATCCGACGCCAGCCCCTGAGCCGCTTCCACCACCGGTGCCTCTGGAGCCTCCGCCTGCCGCTGCTCCCCAGTAGCGCTTGTATTGAACGATGCCGACGACTTTGAAAAGAACAGATCAATCTTCGATGTCGTCGCCTTTTACCCACCGTTCTGAGGCTACGGTTGAGCCTGTGAGCGCTTTCGACGGACTAATAGATCTGCAAAACTCCGACACCGAGCTTGCTCAGCTCAGCCATCGATCAGCCCGTCTCCCCGAACAACTGAAACTCAATGAATGCGACGCGGCGCTTGTGGCCCTGCGAGACCGCCTTGCGCCCACCGTGAAAGAACGAGCGATTCTGGCCGAACGCCAAGAGGCCTTTGAACACCAGCTGGCAGAAATCGACGCGAAAATCGCTTCAGCGGAAAAACAGCTTTACTCCGGTTCGGTAACCGCATCACGGGAGCTGCAAGCTTTGGAGGCCGACATCGCCTCGTTGAAGAAACATCGCAGCGATGTGGAAGATCACGAACTCGAAGTGCTGCTGGCATGTGAACCCCTTGACGCGGTGCTGGCCGATGGAGATCGTCAACGAGCCGACATCGACGATCAAGCCAAAGAACTGCATACCGCCAAAGCTGAAGCAATGGTGGTCATCGAAGCCGAAACGCAACGGGTTACTGCGCTGCGGTTGTCGCAACGCTCGGCCATTGAAGCGGCGCTGCTTGTTCGATTTGATGCCGTGGCCAAGGCGAATCGTGGCGTGGGCGCCGCACGTCTTGAGCATGGCACGTGCATGGGTTGTCGGATCAAGCTGCCCTCGGTAGAAGTCGATCGGATTCGTCATCTTGAAGCCGATGCCGTGCACACCTGCGAAGAGTGCGGGGTAATCCTCGTGCGCAATTTTTAGTCTGCCGCCTAAGAGTTTGCCGCCGCATATGGTCCTTTGGTTTGTGTGCTTATCAATCGCCGGAGTGTTTGTAATCTTCCGTGATGCAGCCATGGACTACCGCATGGTGTCGGCTGGGGCGTTGCTTTGTGACCCTATCGATCTTGTGGTGCGACAGGGGGTAGGTCCGTTGCATTCCGTGGTCGTGGTGGTTGCTCTTCTCACCGTGGTGATGGGCGCAACGATCGGTCGTCGTTCGTTGCGCCGCCGACTTCTCGGATTGATCATTGGTCTCTTCGCCCACCTTGTCCTCGATGGCGCCTGGCTGGTCACGAAGGCGTTCTGGTGGCCACTGGCTGGAACATTGAACGGCGCAAAGCTGCCCATTGTTGAACGTGGCCCGGTCATTGTGGCCGGGCAAGAACTCATTGGCCTTTTGGTGGGCGTGTGGTTGTGGCGACGTTTTCGATTGCACACTCCCGCTCGGCGCTCGTTGTTTCTCAAGACCGGCCGTATCGATCGTCGTTTGGTTTAGTAGTGGACGAACAAAGTGCGGTGCAATCAACGTCGGGACTGAATGAATCGACCTCGACGCTTAAGACATCAGTAGTTGATTTGCTGAACGCGTTGCCTGCCGATGTAGACGGGAGCCGAATGTGGGACGGGGTGGATCGTTTGCTCCTAGAGGTGTTGCTAGCCGGGCAGTTCAATCGTTCGTATTCTGGTGACACGACGGCCTATGGCTTTGAAGACCTGTTGCTGATGAACGATACGAGCGGCGCACTGCTCCGTACACTTACGAGTTTGTCGCCATCTTTGGCTATGCCGACAGGCTTTTTAGATTTTGGGCTTAGTCCGGACTCAGGACAGATCTTCAGGAGTCTGTTCCGTCCAATCGGGTCTGTCGAGTCTTTTAGTGATGATGTTCGTGTGGCCGAGTTGTGTAAACCGTTCCACGAGCAGAATCTGCAGATACGTTTCGTTCCATCAACCAATGTGCCGCAAAACCCCACAATTGTTCTTATGCGTGTTTCTCCTGTCGAAACTATTGTTCGTGCACAAATCATGTTGCTGATGGGTTTTCGTGAGCGTGGTGTCAAGTTCACGGTGGTGGCCGCCGGGCTCGACCGTTTGCTGCTCGCAAAGACCAAAAGTCTTCTGACTTTGCTTGGGCCAACACAAACGATGCCGGGATCACACAAATCCCACGCTTTCGTCTGCAAGGTAAACCAAGACCTCGCAGATCTCAACGATAGCGTCAGCAGCGATCGGCACCTCGTCGTCGGCCAGTCTGTTGTTGAGCAGTCTGTTGTTGAGCGGTCCGTTGTCGACGAGGTTACGCCTGTTGATGTGGGCGGCAAAACGTGGAGCTTTGCGACGGGGCCGTACGCGTTTTCGGCCGGGCGTCTCGATCTTGGTTCCCGGTTGCTGATTGAGGCAATATGCAACGCGAAGACCTTCGGACAAACTGCTGTTGGATTGCCGGGTCGGGTGGCAGATTTGGCCTGCGGAAATGGTGTGATTGGTGTGATGGCTCACCTCCGTCACCCCATTGCTTCGATGTACTTTTCCGACGTATCGATTTCGGCCGTGGCGTTAGCCAAACGTAACGCCGAGATCCACAACGTGCAGAATTCTGAGTTTGCAGCGGATACGGGCTTCGATCACTACCTGGGCCCACGTTTTGATGCCGTTGCGCTGAATCCGCCCTTTCATCATCACGGTGGGGTCGACGAAGAACTTGGAGCGCAGCTGTTTGCGTCGGCGTATGGTCAGCTTCGTGTGGGCGGCGAGTTGTGGGTTGTGGGAAACCGACACCTCGGATATCAAAAGACGTTGCAATCGTTATTTGGTCATTGCCGCTTGGTTACTGCACATCCGAAGTTTGTAGTGCTTGCTGCACGAAGGGGAGCTACTCGGCTCCGTTCACCAAAGGCCGCAGTTGCGCGGCAGAACCCGAAGAGTCATGCGACTACGGGTCCACCGAAGAGATCCAAAAAGGAATAGTAACTATGCATATTGATTTGCAACCCAGTAACTCAGCCTGGACGTGGGAACAACTTCGTGATGGCGCCCTGGCCGCTGAGCACGCTGGATTCGATGCGTACTGGGTTTGGGATCATCTCAGCGGCTCGGCCATGGGCGGATCGGCCATGTTGGAATGCTGGTCCCTGTTGGGTGCGTTAGCGACGGCAACAACGACCATCAAGATTGGGCCGATGGTGGCCAACGTGCAAAACCGTCATGGTGCCGTCTTGGCCAACGCAGCAGCAACGGTGCAAACCATTTCCGGTGGTCGGCTGCTCCTTGGCCTGGGTTGCGGAGGTGGGCCAAAGAGTCCCTATACGGCCGAGCACAGAACAGTAGGTATTGCCCTTAAGGAAACGCTGGCGGCGCGGCACGCTCTTCTCGCTGAAACCCTCGACATGCTCGACAACCTATGGTCGACCAATCGAGACGGGGCCTATGACGGGTTTCCGCGACCGCTTCCCCTTCCTCCGAAACGCATTATTGGCGTGAACTCTGTGCCTCTGGCGAGCTTGGCCGGTTCACGAGCGGATGGCATAAATGTCCGAGCGAGTCATGAGGGCGCTGAAACGTTGTTGCGAGTAGCGCAAGACGAAGCGCTCCAGCACGGCCGCACCGATTTCGAAACAACGATATGGGCGGAATTTGATGAGGCGCTCTTCGATTCCACTCACCCTCACCGGGTGCAATGGACCTCGTGGGGCGTCACTCGTCTCGTGCTCGTGTCCTTTGCCCCGCTGCAGGCCGACTACATCGCAGGTCTTCGCCTCAGGTAACCAGGAGGCAACAAGACAATGCCTACTCTCGTAGAGTTACTACGCGAACCTAACGTGCTTGGGAAACAAAGCGCACGTGGTGTCTTGCCCATATCCGCAGCACTACTAGGTGAGACGAAGGTGCTGCGCGTTGGCGTGTGCGGGGAAACCTTCGTGCTCGGCCAGGGCGATAACACTAGGAGCCATCCGTCGCATTGCTACGTTGTTTGCTTCGGCTACGGCAGTTCGCTTCAGAAACGTTTCCGCAGTAATTCCGCTTGACACACTCGCAAAACCGCTTGTGGGCAGCGACGCCGGGCAGCCAATAATGAAGTTCGCTGCGCTGATAGTGGTTTCCTGTCCGAGCAAAATCTCCCCAGCGGTGTGGACGAGGGCCAAGATAGCGTGGTGATCAGCGGCCACGATCTGCATATGTTCGGGTCCAAATGCGTTGGCCACCTCAGCGCCCTCTTCCATGGATCGCACCAGCAGGCATCCGCCATTTACCCCAAGTGCCGACTCTGCTGCTTCGCGACGTTTCGGTGGCAGAACCGCAATTTGTTCAGCTATGGCCGAATTCGTTGCCTCGGCCAAAGCTCGTGACGGCGTAATGAGCACGGTGGTGGAATCCGTCCCGTGTTCTGCCTCGTTGAGCAGATCTGCGGCTAAGCGGATGGGATCGGCGGTGTCGTCGGCCAAGATGAGCGATTCTGAGGGGCCGAGCAGCATCATGGTGGAACAGCCGTAGCGTTGCACTTCGATCTGCGCGCATACAACTGCCGGTGCACCCGGGCCGATGACCTTGAGAACCTTGGGAATACTTTGTGTACCAAAGGCCACCGCGGCAACACCGGCCGGTCCGTTTACGCGGAACACATCATGGAGTCCCAACAAGTCAGCCACAACCAAGGTTGCCGCGTCTACTTCAGCATTTGGTGAACCAGGAACCGGGGGAGTGATCACCACCAGGGTGGGTACGCCTGCGACAACGGCAGGGGTGCCGATTTGGGCAAGAACGCTGGGGTACGAAGCCTTTCCGCTGGGACAGAACAAACCAGCGGAGTGAATCGGAGTGACTTTTTCACCGACAAATAACCCGGGTTCGGATTCCCACATCCAATCGGTGCCTTTGCGTTCCATTACCTGTTCATTGAACCGACGAATGTGATCGATCATGTCCTTGATGGCTGCTTTTACCGAATCATCAACAGCACGGTGAGCCGTAGCAAACTCCGCTTCGGTGACTCGTAGTCGATCGGGTTCAACGGAAATCTTGTCGAAGTCACGCAGTGCACGGCTCACTGCCTCGTCGCCGTTGAGTCGCACGTCTTCAATGATGCGACCGATGGCTGTTTTCAGTTCGTCGCCAAAGATGGTTCCGAGGCCGCGGTTCATTATGGTGGATCGTTGGCCTTCGTTGAGACGATCCCATTCGAGTATCCGCATGACCGGTGCTGTTTGCATGCATCGACCGTACCCGAATCATCCCAAGTGCTTTGGTGGGATGTCCCGTTACCGTTGTCACGCTGGTGATTTGGACTCGCTGATTGTTTGGACGAATCGCATTTGTCATGCAGAAGTGAAATCATTTGAGGAGTGACTGCCGTAAAGCTCTGCCTGCTCATCGGGGTGCACCTCGTGGTTTTTTTGTTTCCGGGATCGGTTTTGGTTGCTTTATGGCAAACCTCGATCACGCCATCTCCTTTGCGGGTTTCCTGGCGAGGTAACCCAAGCGAGGGAATAACCGGCCTCGAATTGCGAACTGCACAACTCCGCCACGAGTGTTTCGGATCGCCGATGTGGGGTCTGCTGAAGATTCTTTTGCTTTCGGGTGTAACGGCGTACGGATCATTTTTTGCCTACGTGGTGTCTCCGCTGTTGGGGCGGGTGTACTCAATCGGCATCTTTGGTGTGGCTGCGGGTGTTGTTTCGTTCCGTCCGGCAGTCCGCAGGTATCTGCGTTTCGTCATGTTTCATCGCGACGTTGTCACTCCGTTGCTGCTGGCCCTGTGCATGGGGTTTACTTACACCGGTTCAACCTTGTTGTACGGCGGCGAAGTGCACGTGTCGTTGGTGGCCAATTCTCGCTACCGAGACCCACTTCCTCCCGACAACATTCTTCCCCGCCTCGTGGCCGAACGCGTGGTTGACGGCATCCGCGGCGAACCATTCATTGCCGACTGGCTCTCCAGCGATCGTCCACCACTGCAAGCTGCGGTTGAAACAATGGTGAGCCCATTTATCCCCAAAGGCTCGCGTGAGTTGAACTATCAAGCCCTGGCAACCATGTTGCAGCTCTTGGTGATCCCGGCTGGTTGGATTCTGCTTCGTCGGCTGGGCCTGAACTTCCTCAGCACGCTTGGCGTAGTGAGTGCCACTGCGCTTTCAGGAACTGTGGCCTTGAACAG
>JAYTWN010000089.1:0-29036 GCA_043743435.1 Acidimicrobiia bacterium | reverse complement strand
GCGCATCCAACACCGAACGGTCCAGTGCCATTGCTTCGAGGAGCACGGTCATTTCACGAATTCGCTCCGCAGTAACTAGTGCAGGAACCGGCAACGGCTGCTCTGGAACGGGGTCCACCGGCTCTGAAGGAGAATCGCTCAACACGACCCTACAAACTATGCGACATTGCCCCTTCGTCGAACTCTGGCCTAGTGAGGTTCGACAAATCCATCCAAGGGCTGATTCGTCCGAACACGCTCTATGTGGCCCAGCCTCCGGCGTAGGGGAAGAATTGGGCGGTAGCGAAGCGGCTGGAACCATCGAGGAAAGTGGCGCAGAAGGAGGCGAATTCGGCCATGGTGCCGAGGCGCTTCATGGGGACCAAAGACTCCACTCGGGTTCGATCTTCGGGGGTTTCGACGCGGTTGCCACGGAGGAATTCGGGGAAATCCATGAAGTTGGTGCCAACCACATTGAGTTGCACTCCTGAGGCGGCGACCTCCAACGCCGCCGACTGCAACAACACGGTCGCGGCGCTGCGAGTTGCGGCATAGACCGAGGCGCTTGGCGTTGGACGTAGCGCGGTTGCGCTGGTGGCTATAAGTATCTGTCCATCGCCTTGCGCAACCAGGGTGGGAAGCACTGCTTGCGCGAACTGAAAGGGCAGAACAACATTGCCGTGAAACGCCGCTTGCAGATCGTCTGTAGACATACGATTGAACTTTCCCAACGCAATCCGTCCCGAAGAAAAGAAGGCGGAATGAAACGTGCCGAAGACCGATTTCGCACGATCGACCATTTCAGCGCCGACCTCAGGACCAAAGTTGCCCATCGTTGGTTGTCCGTCGTCCTCTGGACCAACCACTTCCACACGTGCGCCAAGATCACGGGCCAACGAAACGATCTGCGCGGTAGGCGAAGCCAACACCAAGTCGTATCCACGAGAAGCGAGAAGCAGAGCCAACTCGGGACCTACATAGGAACCGGCTGGGGCAATCAAGGCAACACGACGTTCAGACATCCCATCGTTCTAGACCCTTCTCGGCGCTGGCGCAACCAGAGCAGCACTCGCTGTTAGATTGCGCTTCCAGCGAACGTGCACTAAACAGCCACCAAATTTGGTGCTTCGCGGATCTGCGACAAGACGAAGGAGAACCATAACGGCAGCGGCCGAGCCTCCAATGAGCAGTAGCGAGGTTGACCAATCAACGCGTCATAAATCGCGACGCATACCTGTTGCAAACACCGCACCCAAGAGCCAGCAGGCGCCAGCCAAGATGAAGACCGCTTTGAAGTTCCCGTTGCGATCGGCCATCCAGCCACCGAGGCGGGGGCCAACCGTCTGTGCCACACCAAAGCACAACGTCACTACACCAAAGGCCGCTGAAAAGTCTTGCGGGCGGGTGTTATCGCCAATATGGGCAGCCAAGCTCACCACCGCACCCGACATCGACATGCCAAAGAGCAACCCGCCAAGGGAGACAAACGGTTCACGGCCCGTCAGCACAGTGAGGCACGGTAGAGCGGCAGCGAGATAACAGCCGATCATGGTGGTGCGCCTGCCAATGCGATCAGACAACCTGCCAATAGTAAGTGCACCTAGTGCTGAACCCGTTCCATAGAACGCGAAGACTCTCGTGGCATGACTGTTGGTGAAGCCGGCATCTTGCACCAGTGCTGCGACCACGAATACGGCGTAGAGCACGTAGCCCAAACCAAAACACACGTAAGCGGCTGTGGGCGCCCACCAGGCCGGAACTTGGCGCAGTACGGATAGCTTCGGCGGCGCGCCTGGGGAAACGGCGACCGGTTTGATCATCCCGAACGCCGCAATTGAAGCAACCACACCAATCGCTGCTTGCACACCCCATACCTCTCGCCACGCCAACGGGTCATCAATGAGTGTCCGCACCACGTTGGTGAGCAACGTCGCCAAGACAATGCCGAGGCCTATGCCGGCACTGGTCATTCCCATGGCAAACCCCCGCCGATGTGGTGGAAATTGCGCGGCGGAGATACCGGGAGCAGGCACCCAACTCGCAGCACCGCCGACGCCACAAAACGCCATGCCCAGCAACAGGATCGGTGTGCCCGGCGCAATGGCCAACATGAAGATCCCAAGCGTGGCCAAAACAACTCCGGCCCGCATAATGCGGTGCGCAGCCACACGAACGGAAATCGCACTGGTTGCAGCCGCTCCAACGGCATAGCCAGCAAGATTCATGGTGCCCAACCAACCAGCCAACCCGTAGGAAATGTGCAGATCCTTCTTCACCGCAGGGAGCAACAGACCGAAGGAAAACCGCCCGAAACTTTGCCCAACGATGCAGCCAAGTACCACCGCACCCACCACCAAACGGGCCGCCGAAGGCTGCACCAGCTCCACGTTCGCCGGTGGGGTCACATTGTTCACCGCTTCATGCTTCCACAGCCTAATCGGTGCGCCAAGCCAGGCTTTTGCCGGACAAGCCAAGCGCGTATGACGAATCGCTTAAGGTCATAGGCATGCGAACCATTGAAGACATCGGAGAACTTTGCGGCTGGCGTTGCTGGATTTGCGACGAGCCGGTGAAGATCGATGCCGCGGCCAACGACGATCAGGGGTCAAGCCTGGATCGCTGCGAAGTCTTCATGAAACCGTCGAAGAAGAGGCAAGAAGTTGAAGAACGCCTCGCCCATCGCCGATGCAACACCAAAAAAGGTGCCATCAAACCCGTGATCAACTGGCCCGAACACTTCATCCTTTTCGATCCTGCGCCCATCATTCAATCCGCGGAACGCCTTATCACCAAGGGCGGCCGCGAAATGGTGGGCCGTTGCGCCTCCAAAGCCGATGCCAACGAAGCAGGAACCTGGCTCCAAGACCGCCTCCATCGACTCGTGCCCAGTGTCGATTTCTCCATCCGTATCGACGAAGGAGGCGGTCAATACCTAGTCTCTTTGCTCGCGCCCCGTCCCTAAGCTCGGCTCGATTTCCTAACGGAGCTTTCCTGATTTGGTTCACCAAAGGCTATGTACGACCGCGAGGAACGGTTCTGACAGTGCGGTCACCCACGGCGTCGGTGGTTTGATCGATTGGTTTGATCGATTGGTTTGATCGATTGGGTTGATCGATTGGTTTGATCGGTTTGATTGGTTTGATCGATTGGGTTGATCGATCGGGCTGAGTCGATTGGGCTGGGACGCAAACGCAACGTAGATTTTGTTCGGAGGGTTTGTTCCATGTCGCATCCAAGTGCCGCTGAGCTACGCATCGCCGTCGAGGCCGCCGATCTACGCGTGCTGGCCATGTCGTTGTTTCACATCACCGGTGAACGCCGTTGGTTGGAACCGCCGTTTCGGCCGCGTCGCGACGTTGCCCTCGTACCCACTACCTCGGCAGGACTGAGCGAGGAGGCGCAATCCGAAATCAGAGAAGCCATGATTGCTTTGCTGGCCGACGGTGTCCCAACACCCATCGTGGATGATCCGGGCGCGGAAGTCTTCGCCGAGATGATGAACATTTGCTTGGGCGAAATAGTCCCCAGCGAATATGTTCCAATGATCCGTCAAGACATGGGTTTCGACGACGGTGACGCGCAATGGCAACTCAGCAATCACGTTGAAGCTCTCACCAAGTTCGCAGGCAGCACCGACACCCCGGTGTTAGTGATTGGCGCTGGCATTTGCGGATTGACGCTTTCTGTCAAACTTGCCCGCCTCGGCATCGAACACACCATCGTTGAAAAGAACGCCGATGTGGGTGGCACGTGGTTTGAAAATCGCTATCCCGGATGTGGAGTCGACACCCCGAACCAGTTTTACTCTTTTGCCTTTGCCCCCAACCCAAACTGGGGATTCCACTTCTCGCCCCGTAACGAACTGCAACGCTATTTGCAAGATGTTGCTGATCGTTTCGGGTTACGCAACCGCATCCAATTTCACACCGAACTGATTGCCGCCAAGTGGAACGAAGCGGCACAGCACTGGACGGTAACCCTGCGCGATCATCATGGGCCTCGGGACAACAACGGGAATTCTGGGGACATAAGAGACACAGGAAACACAGGAAACACAGGAAACGCAGGGAACGCAGGGAACACAGAACAGGATTCAGCACCCAACGCAACGGATCGAGTCATGACGTGCCGGATTTTGGTTACGGCAATCGGCCATTTCAATCGACCCAACGACATCACCATTCCCGGGACCGAGAGCTTCAACGGCGATGTATTCCATTCAGCACGTTGGCCAGAAAACCTCGACCTCACCGGCAAACATGTAGCCCTTGTCGGCACCGGTGCAACAAGCGTGCAAATAGCGCCGGCCATCGTAAAACAAGTAAAATCACTTACCATCTACCAACGTTCTCCTCAATGGGTTCGTGAAGTTCCCGGTATCAACGACCCGGTTTCGCAAAGCACGCCCTGGTTGTTGGCCAACGTTCCGTATTATGAGAAGTGGATGCGCTTCACTCAATTCTGGCGCTACGGCGACGGGCTTCTCCAATGGTTACGAAAAGACCCCGAGTGGCCAAACCCCGAACGTTCGCTCAATCGCATCAACGATCGTCATCGCCAAGAAACCACTGCATACATACAATCCGAGTTGGCCGGACGTGATGATCTCATCGCCAAGTGCCTGCCCGATTACCCACCGTACGGCAAGAGAATTCTGCTCGATAAGGGCTGGTATAAAACGCTCGTCCAACCCCATGTTGAGCTAGTCACCGAAGCTATCGACCACCTCGACAGCAGCGCCGTGATGACCAGTGATGGCACAGCACGCGAGGCCGACGTGGTCATTATGGCTTTAGGTTTCTCCGTTACCGACCTCGCTGCTCGGCTCAACATCACGGGTAGGGACAACAAGGCTCTTGCTGACCTCTGGGCCAATGATGATCCGCGCGCATACTTAGGCATTACCGTCCCGGGGTTCCCCAACCTGTTTTGTATGTACGGACCGAACACCAATACCGGCCATGGCGGAAGCGGGTTTGGTTTAGCGAATTCACAATCACGGTACATCTCAGCAGCCATCACCCTGCTTACGGAAACAAACCAAACGTCGATGGAGTGCAAGCAGGCAGCCCTCGACGAATACATTGATCGCATGGACACCGAACATCAAGAATTAATCTGGACCCATCCCGGTATGTCCACGTACTACCGCAACACCAATGGCCGAGTAATTTCCGTTATGCCGTGGCGTTTGGTCGACTATTGGAACATGACCGAAAAACCTGAGCCGGTAGACTTTACCTTTGCATGACGTGACGCATCACCGCCGTTTCCTGGGCTGAACGGGGGTTTTCGCCTCACCGCCTCCCACCAGGTCAATTAAGGTCTTTGCATGGTAAAAACCATTCGTCACGAAGTCCTTGCTGCGGCCGAAAGGTATGCAACGACTTTCATTCCCGATCAGTTCACCGCAGCCCCTACACGCCATCTCGTGGTGCTCACCTGTATGGACGCTCGTCTTGACCTGTTCCGTCTGCTCGGTCTGTCGGTTGGTGACTCACACATTTTGCGTAACGCTGGCGGGCGCGCAACGGACGATGCCATACGCTCGCTCATTCTTTCCTCGCACCTGCTCGGCACCCGCGAATTCATAGTGATTCACCACACCGGATGCGGTCTGCATGAAATCACCAACGAAGCCATTAGTGATCGCGTGGAAGAAGCCACTGGCACTCGGCCAAGCATTGACTTCGCACCGTTCGACGATGTGGAAGTTAGTGTCGCCATCGACGTTGAGCGAATCCGTACCTGTCCGCTGCTCCCGAGTGACGCCGTTGTGTGGGGTGCTGTGTATGACGTTCACACCGGAACGCTCCGCGAAATCGTGAAGCCAACAGCCATCACGCGAAAGTAGCCTTCCCACCCTTCGTACCTACAGCTCTCGCTAAGGAGCGGGCATTGCAAGAACAACGACGAATACACCGCACACCGATAACACATGACATGAAAAGGCCCGGATGCAGCGAACGGGCCTTCGGGTTTCGGTAGAGCTGAGCGGGTTACCAACGCTTGAACGGAAACCGCATCGTTAGCTAGCCCGTCGAAAGTTTGACCCGACTGCTGGGTAAGCGGGAACGAAACATGATCTTCGTCATCGCGGCCAATCGTAGGGGACTGTTGAAGCCGTTCTTGAAGCTGTTCTTGAAACCGTTCTTGAAAGCGTTCTTGTCTTACCGGTTCGCTAGGTTCTACGTATGGACTTTGCCGTTGATTTTGCTTTGCGTTTCCCAATTGATATCGATGCCGTGATCTTTGATGTTGGCGGAGTATTTACGGTGCCTTCTCATGTGCGCATCGGGGATGCCTTGCACAAAGCAGGGATTGCTGCACCGGCACTTTCGCACGCATCGGTGCATCGCGGGCACTTCGTAGGTATACGAGCCTTCGAACGCCAAACCCACACCACTGAAGTCATGCAGCTCAGCGATTGGGAGAACTACTACCAAGTCCTGCTTCAGGCTGTGGGCGTTTCCGACAACGATTTGTATGACGGTTTCGTGGCCATGAAGGCACTGCTTACCCATCCAACTTTGCCGGAGCATCGGCCAAGTCCGTGGTCGGGTGTGATTCCTGAGAACGTCCTAGGGCTGCAACGTTTAGTTGAAGCGGGTGTGCCTGTCGGAGTGGTTTCTAACAACGATGGAACCGCGCCCGAACAACTCATTGCCGTGAAAGTGGCCCAAGTTGGTCCGGGCCCGTTCACGCCCGTTTCGGTGATCGTGGATTCGGGAACCGTCGGCGTGTCCAAACCCGATCCGGCCATCTTCACCCCCGCGCTTGAAGCCATGGGCGTGTCAGCTGCTCGAGCGCTCTATGTCGGCGACACCCCGCACGCCGATGTTCGTGGTGCACGCGCTGCGGGAATGCCCGTTGTGCAACTCGACCCCTACAACCTCTACGCCGGTTGGGATCATCACCGTGTTGCCGATGTTGGTGTACTCGCGGACCTGCTCCTTCGGTAACCAACCAACCCTTATCGGGCCTTCTTTAAAGGGGTGAAGGCGAGGAGGAACTTCTTTTCGCCTACACCCGGAAAGGCGACGGTGGCTGAGGCTTTGTCGTCCTCTCCAATCATTTCGATGATCGTGCCTTCGCCATAGCGACTGTGCACGATTTCGTCGCCCACTTGCAGCCCGAGGGTTTCTGCGCCAGTCGTTTTGGCCGGAGTTGCCTTACCGGCTTTGAGTGCCGCGTCAACGATGTCTTCGTTATGGGCGCGGCTGCCGAAGACACGGCCGCCGTCATCGTCACGTTCTCGTCGACGGCTTCCCCAGTTTCGTCCTGTCGCACCGTCACCACCGTTGCCACCGTCACCAACGTCGCCATCGGAACCGCCGCTGCTGCCTCGTCCGTAGCCTGAACCAAACGAACCACCAGACCAACTTGGGCCGGCTGCTGATCGACGTTGTTCACCCACGTTGGCGATCAATGCTTCAGGGATTTCATGCACGAATCGGCTGACAGGGTTGTACTGCGTTGAGCCAAACAACGAACGGCACCATGCGTGAGTGAGATACAACCGCAGACGAGCGCGGGTAATGCCGACGTAGGCTAGGCGCCGTTCTTCTTCTAATTCTTCGGGTTCGCCAAGCGAGCGGATATGGGGGAACACGCCATCCTCAAGCCCCGTCACAAACACGACGGGGAACTCAAGGCCCTTGGCGGTGTGCAGCGTCATCAGAATGACTTGGCTGTCATCGTCGGCGATTTCATCGGAGTCGGCGACGAGTGCCACCGTTTCCAGGAACTCTTCGAGGCTGGTGAATTCTTTGGCTTGACCGACCAACTCTTGGAGGTTCTCTAAACGACCGGCAGCTTCGACCGTTCCTTCCGCTTCAAGTTCAGAGGCGTAACCGGTCTTTTCCAAAACTGCGGTGAGAACGGCTGACGGGCCGCCTTCGATGATGCGCAACTCGTCCATCAACGATAGGAACGATCGAACACCACCAAGGGCTTTGCCGGTGAGCCCGGCTTCTTCGGCGTGTTCGAGCGATTCGGCAAAGGAACGCCCGTGCATACGAGCCCATTGATCAATACGGCCCATGCTCGTGTCACCAACACCGCGCTTGGGGACGTTCACCACCCGCTTGATCGAGACTTCGTCGGCAGGATTCGTAAGCACACGTAGATAAGCAATGACGTCTTTGACTTCTTTGCGATCGTAAAACTTGGTGCCGCCCACAACTTTGTAAGGGATGCCGACGCGTACTAACTGTTCTTCGAGCATTCGACTCATGGCGTTGGTGCGATAGAAGATGGCCATGTCGCCCCAGCGGGTGTTGTCGACCGAATGCAACTTCGACATTTCCTGAGTTATGTACCGAGCCTCATCACGTTCATCTTCGGCATGAAAACGCACGATCGGGAACCCACCGCCTTGATCGGTCCACAGCTTCTTGGGTTTGCGTCCAACGTTGTTGCCAATCACCGCATTCGCTGCATCCAAGATGTTCTGCGTGGAGCGATAGTTCTGATCCAGAATCACCACACGCGTATCCGGAAACGCTTCTTCAAACTCCAAAATATTCCGAATATCAGCGCCTCTAAATCTGTACACGCTCTGGTCGCTGTCACCCACCACAGTTACGTTGCCATGACTGGCGCCGAGCATGAGAACGAGTTCGTTTTGGGCTTTGTTGGTGTCTTGGTATTCGTCAACCAGGATGTGTTTGAAACGCCGCTGGTAGTGGGCGAGGACTTCTTGATCGAACTTGAGGAGCTCAACCGTTTTGACCAACAAATCGTCGAAGTCCATAGCGCTGGCGGCGAGAAGGCGCTTCTGATACTCGGCGTAAATTTCGCCGATGCGCCGTTCGTAAATGTTGGCGGCACGGGCTTGATAAGCCTCAACATCAACGAGTTCGTTCTTCGCCGCACTAATGGTGGCATGCACGGCCCGTGGCGCGAACTTTTTCGGGTCAACGTTGAGGTCACGCAGCACATAGGTGACGAGGCGAACCGCGTCTTGTTGATCGTAAATCGTGAAACTGGAGCCATAACCAAGGCGGTGGGCGTCGCGTCGCAAGATACGTACACAGGCGGAATGGAACGTGGAGACCCACATTTTTTCGGCGACAGGGCCCACCAGTTTGGCCACACGGTGACGCATCTCTTCGGCCGCTTTGTTGGTGAAGGTGATGGCCAGAATTTCAAACGGTGAAACGTTACGAACGGCAATCAAGAACGCTATGCGACTCGTAAGTACACGTGTCTTTCCCGAACCTGCTCCGGCGACGACGAGCAGCGGGCCCATTTCGTGAATAACCGCGTCTCGTTGGTTGGGGTTCAGCCCTTCGAGGAGCTCATCGGGATCAGCGGGGCGAAATCGTTTCTGGCGACCTTCATTCAACGCTCGTTCGGCCAACGCTGCGGCACGTTCAAACACATTGCGCGAACCCTGCACCGATCCGTCGGGCCCCATCTCCGCTCCGCTTCGAGTCCCGCCAGAACCCAACGAATCAATCGAATCGAGAGAGGCGGCGTTGCGGGTGAGGGCGAGAAGGCTTTCGGGTGTTTCATCCGCAGGCACGTTGGCGATACGGCGCGCGCCTAGATCAAACCCGGGCTCAGCAAACCCGTCAAGGGGTTCACCGGCCAGATCGGAAAACAACGAAAGAGGATCCGAACCAGTCATGACCTGCTCAGGTTACCGACAGGGTCTGACAACAAATGACCGTACCGGGTGAAATTGGCGAACCAACGTGGGTTTGGTCCCTTATCGGTAACTATTGCGGACAAGGGACCAAACCGATTAGCGGTCTCGTTGCGGCACTCGTTCCCGGGGCTTTGGAGCCTTCAAACGAACAACGCTACCGAGCGGGACGGCTGGCCGGTCTACCGGTGTCGCCGGCACGCTCGTTGGCACGGGCCCATTTGCCGGTGCGGGGGCCAGCATCGGGGCGTTCTCCGCTGATTTTTACGTTGCCGAAACGGTCATCGACTTTGCGATCGGCACCGCGGAACATTGGAGCATTGTCGCCAGCCACCGCACGACGGGGTTCCGGACGACCAGCAACCGCGCGACCACTTGAACCCGAACCGTCGCGAGGAACATTGCCAGCACCACGAGGGGCACCACGACCCGGAGCGAGACTGGGGGCGGAACCATTGGCATTGACCCGTGAAAGCCGCGGCTCAGCCCGATCAACTAACTGGCGATCACCACGGTCAGCGGGGCCACGGTCAGCGGGGCCACGGCGTGCTGGGCCTCGATCAGGTCGGTCAGTGAACTCGGCTGGGCGGCCGACCCCACGATCGGAACGCTCCGAGCGATCTGGGCGTGCAACGCCGTTGCCACCACGCGGGCTGGGTGTTGAACCGTCACGGCCGTAACCGCCGGACTGGGTGCGTCCTGGGGCGGCAGCGGAACCAGGAACTTCGCCACGTTGACCGCGATTTTGTCCTCGAGCTCCGTTGCTTTGGGCCCCGTCACGAGAAGAAGGCACTTGACCTTGATTTTGACCCTGACCTTTTCCGCGGGCACCGGTGTTTGGCGACTCAACAGGCAAAGCAGCACGGAACTCACGCTCACCGGGGGCGATATCGGCAAGTAGCGCATGCTGATGCGTGACTCGGGTGATGGTTGGGGAGATGCCAGCCTTTTTGGTGAGATCACGAATTTCGGCCTGCTGATCATCGGTCATCATGGTGACCACAGTTCCCTCGGCACCGGCTCGAGCAGTACGTCCGGAGCGGTGCACATAAACCTTGTGATCAACCGGCGGATCAAAGTGGACGACCAGGGCCACATCGTCGACGTGGATGCCCCGGGCGGCGATATCGGTGGCAACCATGGCCGTGGCGGAACCGTCGGAGAATTGGGCCAGGTTGCGGGTGCGGTTGTTTTGGCTCAAGTTGCCGTGCATTTCAACCGCAGGAACGCCACTCATGGATAGCGTTTTGGCCAGCTTTTTGGCTCCATGCTTGGTGCGAGTGAAGATCATGATGCGTCCGGGTGCAGCGGCCATGTCACGCAAAACGGGGAAGCGCTCTTCAGCGGTCACGTGGAGCACGTGGTGGGTCATTTTGACCTCGGCAGCCTCAGCTGGATCCACGCTACGCAGCACGGGATTGTGCAGGAACTTGTTGACGATCACGTCGATACCGTTGTCGAGCGTGGCGGAAAACAGCAGGCGTTGTGAGTGCTGAGGGGTTTGCGCCAAAAGCTTGGTTACGCCCGGCAGGAAACCCATGTCGGCCATGTGATCGGCCTCATCAAGCACGGTGATTTCCACGTCATCGAGACGACAGAAGTTGCCACCGATATGGTCATCGAGGCGACCCGGACAGGCAATAACGATGTCGACGCCTTGGCGCAGCGCATTGATCTGGGGCTGGGCTCCAACGCCACCAAAAATGGTGGTGGAACGCAAACCCAGGAGCTTGCCAAGAGGTGAAAGCGCTGCGTCAATCTGCATGGCCAATTCGCGAGTTGGAACCAGGATCAACGCCCGAGGACGACCTTGGCGACGCTGCTTGTTCGATGCAGCCAAACGGGTCAGCACTGGCAACACGAAGGCCAGAGTTTTGCCAGAACCGGTGCGGCCGCGGCCTAGTACATCGCGCCCAGCCATGCAATCGGCCATCGTGGCGGCTTGGATCGGGAACGGCTTGTCAATGCCCCCTTCAAGCAGTGCCTTAATCAGCGGTGCCGGAACGCCAAGCTCAGCAAAAGTCGCATCGGGATTCGGCGTGTCACCTTCATCAAAGGCAGCAAACATGTCAACCTTGGGCGGACGGGGATTCGAGGGGCGTCCTGAAGGCGTAGTGGTGCCATTCCGTTCTCGGCGCTTGGCATTGGCAGCACGAGTGGAATCGCCACGGCGGGCAGCCACATCGGCGCCAGAACGGGAAGAGGCCGAAGAAC
This sequence comes from Acidimicrobiia bacterium, assembly GCA_043743435.1. Taxonomy (GTDB): domain Bacteria; phylum Actinomycetota; class Acidimicrobiia; order Acidimicrobiales; family JANYDT01; genus JANMZO01. The sequence continues at coordinate 17,191 of JAYTWN010000089.1, read as the reverse complement.
TTGCTCGCCCAGATCCGGGACGTGACGAACTAGACGAAGATTTTACTGGTCGGTTCATAATGCACTTTCGGGTAGAACTGCGACCCAAAACCGGTGTCGCAATCACAGTGTGATGAAACCACAAGGTGATGAACCGGGCAGACCGCTTGGAGCGCACTATGCGCTCAAGTTTAAATCTACGGTAGGAATCTTCGACCAAACACCGGACCCTCGGCGACATGGGTCACGGCTTTGCTCGGAGAAAAACCACCTATCAAGGTAACCACTTCAGACACAGTGACATATGACCTAGTGCAGTAAAGAGCGAGTTATCTGGCAGTTGTCCGGAGGCATGTTCCCAGATCAAAAGCGGTTTATCGTCCGAGGCGACTGCCACATCACTTGCGCGCACACGCATTAGTTCGTTCGACCTACTAACAACTCGCGACCTTCGTGCCCTGCAGTCGTAGACACTTCGGAGCCGCAAATGCGAGCGCCGCTGGTCCGCCACCGGACCCTTCAGGAAAGAAACTTAAAAAATATGCCCATGTTTGAAGAACTCGGTTCACTGCTAACTCAGGGTTCCGCCCTTGGAAAGTTGTCCTCCCTAACTGGTGGGGACTCCACATCTACTCAGAAGGCCCTCGGGGGAGCAGTACCGCTTTTGCTAGGTGCACTTGGTAAGTCGTCGGCTTCAGCTGGCGGCGCATCGGCGTTGTTCAATCTGATCAAGGGCGACAATGGCGGAGCACTTGACAATCTCGGAGGCTTGATCGATCACGGCGATGCTGGCGGAATCGGCAACACCTTGCTTGGCGGCCTTCTGGGCAAGCGTCGTGGTGCAGTTGAATCAGGATTGGCGGAACACGCGGGTCTCCCACTCGGCGGAATCACCAAGTTGCTTCCCATCCTTATGCCAATCGTTATGGGATTTCTTTCCAAGAAACGCGCTGCGAATAACCTCGATCAAGCTGGAGTCGGTCGACTGTTGAGCGACGAGCGTGGACAAATGGACAAAGCCGGTTTCGGAGGTCTACTCGGGCTCCTAGATGGTGACGACGACAATGACCACAAGGGCTTTCTCGACAGCATTACCAAGATCGTTGGCCTTGGTGGAATCGCCGCGATGGTTCCAGGCTTGGGCAAAATTGCGGGTGCCGTTACCGACAAGCTCGGCGGAGCAGCTGCTTCCGTCGGTTCGGTCGGCTCGGCCGTTGGTTCGTCAGTAAGTTCGGCATCCAACACCGTCAAGACCGGTGCTGCGAACGTAACATCCCACGCCACCAACGCCACGAAAACCGTTTCAGCATCGACGACAAAGCTCGCCGTAGAAACTACCAAGAAGCGCCCGGCGTGGATGTGGCTTCTACCGTTGCTCCTGATCGGCGCCCTTGGAGCACTCGCTCTTTCAAAGTGCAACAAGTCCGACAAGGTCGTCACCGTTGATTCAGTTGCTGTTGATTCAGTCGCCGTCGATTCGGTTGCGGTTGACAGTGTTGCCGCTGATTCAGTTGCCGCTGATTCGGTTCCGGTTGAAACTGTTGCCGCCGCTGTAGTTGAGACCTCAGTAGCCGCCGCCACGGAAACCTCAGTTGCTGCTGCAAACGCAGGGACCGACATTGTTACAACCGCCTTGGGCGATCCCCGCCTGAGCATTCTTACCAAGGCAATTGACGCTGCCGGTCTTGGCGATACCTTGAAGGGTGCTGGACCATTCACGGTGTTTGCTCCTACCGACGATGCATTCAAGGCATTGCCAAAGGGAGTGCTCGATTCGCTCCTAAAGCCACAGAACAAGAACTTGCTCGCCAAGGTTCTTTCGTACCACGTGGTGGGTGGCGCCGTGAAGGCCGCAGACGTTGTGACGGGCGACGCAGCATCCGTTGAGGGTTCTGCTCTCAAGTTGGCTTCAAACGGAGGCGTAGTTACCGTTAACGGTGCAACAGTTCTTACCGGCGATGTTGCTGCGTCAAACGGTGTTGTGCACATCATCGATAAGGTGCTGGTTCCATCATCGGTTCAGTTGTCACAACTCGTGAACAGTGCCGGCGACGCAACAAGCGAAGACCTCACGGTTTACTTCGCTTCGGGCTCCTCGGTTATCGATGCTGATGGAACCGCGAAAGTTGCGAAGGCTGTCGAGATTCTCAAAGCCCTTGGAACCGGTCCGGTAGCAATGGTCGGCCATGCCGACACAAATGGTGACCCGGTGAAAAACCAGGCGCTTTCGACAGAACGAGCCAAGAATGTTGCCGCTGCGATTACTGCCGGTCTCGGTGCCGATGCCTCGAAGTTCACCATGACGACTGATGCCAAGGGCGACAGCGATCCTGTTGGCGACCTAGCAAAAAGCCGTCGAGTAACCATCGAAATCGGCTAATTTGCCTGCCGGTTCGACCGGTCAACGGCCGTAGAACTGAACCGCAAAGCAGAAGGGACGATCTCCGGATCGTCCCTTCTGCTTTTGCTGTCGCGCTCCGTTATTCCCACTCAATGGTTCCCGGTGGCTTCGAGGTGATATCGAGCGCCACTCGGTTTACGCCTTTGACTTCGTTGATAATGCGAGTCGACATGCGCTCCAGCACGTCATAGGGAATGCGAGCCCAGTCGGCCGTCATGGCATCGTCACTGGTTACGGCACGAATGATTATTGGGTATGCATACGTACGTTCATCACCCATTACGCCAACACTGCGGACGACGGGTAACACCGCAAACGCCTGCCACAGTTCACGTTCCAATCCAGCGGCTTTGATTTCTTCGCGAACAATCGTGTCGGCGGCGCGGACGATTTCCACTCGTTCTTTGGTGATCGTACCCACTACGCGCACCCCAAGCCCTGGTCCCGGGAACGGCTGACGCCACACGATTTCATCCGGCAAACCCAGCTCGGTTCCAACCGCCCGCACTTCATCTTTAAACAGGGCCCTCAGCGGTTCGCACAATTCGAAGTCCATATCGTCGGGCAATCCACCGACGTTGTGATGGCTTTTGATGGTTGAGGCGTGTCCGCCGCCAGATTCGATGACATCGGGATAAAGAGTGCCCTGCACCAAGAATTTGGCGCCCTCTTTAGAAAGTTTGCGGGCTTCCTCTTCAAACACGCGGATGAACGATTCGCCGATGATCTTTCGTTTTCGTTCGGGGTCGGAGATGTCTTCAAGCGCATTGAGAAACCGATCGCTGGCATCAACATGAATGAGGGGTACACCAAAGTTCCGCACGAAGGTTTCTTCGATCTGTGCCGATTCATTTGCGCGCATAAGACCGGTGTCCACGTACACGCACGTAAGTTGTTCGCCAACCGCGCGGTAGACCATCGCTGCCGCGACCGCCGAGTCGACGCCACCGCTAAGTGCACACATGACTTTTTGCGAACCGACCTGCGCGCGAATCTTGGCGATTTGTTCGTCAATAATCGAGGCATTCGTCCAATCAGGCTTGCACTTGGCAACGTTGTACAGAAAATTCTTGAGTATGGCTTGGCCGTGTTCAGAATGCATGACCTCGGGGTGGAACTGCACTCCGTAAATCTTGGAATCGACGTTTTCCATCGCCGCCACCGGAATACCCGGGGTTGAAGCAGTGGCGACGAAACCTGCAGGCAAATCTTGGATCGAATCGAAGTGGCTCATCCAAACGTTGAAATCTGCGGGAACTTCGCCGAGGAGCGCACTGTTGTTGGCGTGAGGGCTCAGCGCGACAGCCGTCCGCCCGTATTCACCCCTTCCGGTATTGGCAACCGACCCACCTAGCTGCTGCGCAATCAGCTGCACGCCGTAGCAAATACCAAAGATTGGGATTCCTAGTTCGTAGATCGACGGATCAACCGATGGTGCATTATCGACATGCACACTCGCCGGGCCTCCAGAAAAAATGATGGCCTTCGGCGACCGCTTGCGAATCTCATCTGCAGTGATGCTGTTCTGTACGATTTCGGAATACACATTGGCTTCACGCACCCGCCTAGCAATCAGCTGGGCATACTGCGCACCAAAATCAATTACCAAAACAACGTCATGAGCCACCCGCACACGCTAGTGCCCTACGCTCAAACATTTTGTGCGTCAACTGGAGACTGATTCGGCTTTACCATTCCCTAACCAAACGAGCCGAAACGACCTCGATCTGCCGCTAACGGGCCCGAAGTTGAACCTGTGTACGCCGGTTCAACGGCTTCTGTCGCCGGCCGTGCCGCGGGGGCAGGTGCGGGTTGAATCGTGCTGGTCTGAACTAGGACCGACGCGGGGACGGTTACCGGCACGGTCGTTGGAGTAACCGCTGTCGGAACCGCCGCTGGGGCAACCGAGGCCGCGGGAGCAAGAGCGGTCGTGGTCGTTGTAGAGGCAACCGTGGGAATCGGTAGGAAAACCAACGCAGTTGCTAGAGCCGCAGAACCCGTCTTGCGCGCAATCGTGCCAATGAGCGGTGCACCCGGATCATTGATTTTCCCGACAGTTGGATCGTCATCACCAATGCCGTTATCGGTCAGGCGGACATCCAACCAGCCAGCAGCCGTGTTGATGGTTACCCGATCGGCGGGCATCTGCGTCCACAGCTGTGTTGCCTCGTTGTATTTGGCGTAGCCGGTGAGCTGAGCAGCAATCGCCGGTGAAACAAAAATCCGCACGGTCACATCACCTAGGGCGACCGCATCGGGAACGGTGAACTTCACCAGGCCGGTTGGAAACGTTGTCCCGGCAGGCGGAGCAACGGCAATTGACGCAAGCGCAACGGTGGAAACGTTGGTCAATGTGTTTGCTGCATCAACGGTTACGGACACATATTGGCTGCTACTCCCGGCAACGGGTAGCGACGAAACGTTCTTCTGGAGATGATCGAGAACACCGTCACCGTTCACATCTTGATTGGGTGCGGCCGCTTCCAAAGCATCAGGAATTCCGTCGCCATCATCGTCGCCAGTTCCAACCACCGTGTTTGGTGCTCCACCAAGAACAACCGTGGAAAGCCCTCCTGCTGAAGGTGTGACGGTGGTGTTCGAGAGAATTGCCGCACTCGTGGTTGCCGTTCGAACCGTAAGTGATGCTGGAACTGCCAACGTTGGGATCACCACTCGATCGCTCACTTCGCCACGGTAGAACGAGAAGGTTCCACCTTCAGAGGGTCCACCCGATGGAATGTTTGTCAGTGCGACGTTGGCCGACGCAGCTGAACCATCTCGGTTAGTTAAACGAACCGTGTGATCCACCGTCGAAAAATTGATGTCCCTCAGATCCGTATCTGAACTTAGCACCTGATTGGCAATCGTGCGTTGGAAGTACAGCGTGGTTCCGGCAGGAGTGGCACCGGAACTGTCGACAAGATTGATAGCTGCGCTTATCAAATACGTACCGGCCGGAATTCGTTTGGAGAAGGTGCCGGCATTGGTTGCTGAGTTTCCAAGACCGATCCCAATTTGAGGAGCAGACCCTCCAACCCGTGTTAGCCCCACGCCGCTCGTTGCTGTTCCCCAGGTCTTTCCGGCCAAACTCACCGTTGCCCCGACTGGTTGCCCGTTGATAAGTAAACGTCCTTTAATCGAAGGGCCGTTGTTCAGCGTAAGCGTGGAAGTTGTTCCTGCTGCGGCAGTGATTGAGGCGCTGAGGAAAGGAATTGCGGTCGTGTCGGTCGTTGGGAACACGACGGTCGAAAGCACACCGGCCGTAGCTGGGGTGATGAACGATCCAGTAAACGTTCCATTGAACGCATAGAACCGGCCGCTTGCAGCAGGGTCATTCGGGCCGAGTGGTGTGGAGAAGTTGTTCGCAGAAACGTATCCGGTTCCCGTACTCGCATCGGCAGTTACGAACGCAAGAATGTGATCAATCAACGGGAAATCGATCAGCCCGAGATTGAGATCGCTGCTGAGAACGGTCGAAGGGCGCAAGTCATAAACAGTGAAACGAATGCCAGTGTTGGTAACTCCGGTTCCGGTGAAGGTCAAGCTGACACGAACGTTGTACGTACCCGATTCAAAGCGTTCACTGATGTTGCCGGTGGACGGGTTCCAACCCCGTGCAGTCGGCACCGGGACAGTTGAGCCGGCAGAAGGGGTGAGCACCAATCCACCCGTAACGTTCCAGGGCATTCCCGAAATGGTGGCTGCTGCGTTAAGCCCAACTGGACTGCCATTGACGCGAACTTGAGCCGAAACCACCGGGCCAGTCTGCAAATTGACTGGAGTGTTACCCCCCCCGCTGACGGTGTGACGTTTCCGAACGCGTAGGGGGCAACAGCGGTTGGCGGAGCAACCGGCGTCACGCGATAGGTACCTGCGGTGGGCATCAAGGGGGTCACAGCGGTACCAACGACCTGTCCGGTAAACCGATAAAAGAACCCACCGCCTGATGTACCGGTTGCTCCCAGATTCGTCGCCTCCAGAAAACCCGTTGTGCCCGTCCCGGTGGGATTGAGGAAGGTAAAGCTGTGGTTTACCGCAATCAAGTCAATATCCCCGAGATTCTGGTCTGCTGTTGGCGAAAATGAGGCGATGGTTTTTTGAAGGCTGACTACGTGCCCGGCGTTTTCCGCAGACGCTCCAGTGAGATTCAGGGCCGCCGAGAGGAAATTCACGGTTGGCAAAACCCGTGAAGAAAATTTTCCGTTGACCGTGCTCCCAGAGCTAAACACTCCGATTCCGACACTGGTTATGACCGTCGAGGAACCTTGGCGAAGACTAACGCCACCAGTTACCGTCCAGGCCAAGCCGCCGATCGTTACGGTTGAATTCATAACCGCCGGCGCTCCATTGAGCAGAACCCGTCCATAAGCAACCGGAAGACTGGAGGCAACTGTGAGGTTAACAATTGTGACGTTGCCCGCGGTGAAGTTAACGCTCGAACTCACGGGAGCTGGGGCCGGGACCGATCCAATCGCTGGCACCGTGTAACGAAGCGTGAATGTTCCTGCAGGCAAGGTTGGAGGGGTTTGCCATGTGCCATCAACTGATCCCCCCGACGAGATGACCGTTGACCCATTCAGAAGTTCACTGAGCACATCATTCAAAGGAGCCCCGCTTGCCGTTTTGACGGTCACGTCCAATCGAGCGGTTCCTGCTTGAGCCCCGGCCGGTTTCAATGTCGTTCCCACGACAAGCAGAAGTTACCCTGCGATAGCTGCCGAGATCTGCTTCATCAATCGATGCATGTCTGCCTTTCATCACCAACGTCGGTTCGCCCACCGAACTCGACCAATGAACCACCAAAACGGAGACTCACCAAGACGAATGTTTACACCCATAACCCCAGCCAATTCGGGGTAAACGGTTCACTTTCGGGCAAAGCTGCAGTTATGTCGGCATGCTTACAAACACCGAGGTTTCCAACCAACCGACCGCTGCTGTGCCGGCAAGGACCAACCGGGAAACTCGCTACTCCAGAAGGAGCAGGTCGAGGAGGCGGCGGAGCATTCGAGCCGTTGCTCCCCAAATCGTGTCGCCTTCTACTTCGAAGAACCAGACCGGGAAGGTCCCGTCAGCGAAATCCCAAATCTCTTCGGAGTAGCAAGCAGAATCGATAAGTTCACGTAGGGATACGTCGAAGATTCGGGCTACCTCAGTCGGGTTGGCGATCAACTCGGGCAACGCAGCGACAATGCCAACGAACGGAGTAATACGCGAGGCACTCACCACGGTCGTCAACGGTTCAAGGGTTCCAATAATTTCCACGTGCATCGGCGCCAAACCGATTTCTTCATGGGCTTCGCGCAGTGCGGCCTCACGATTGGTCTCACCCGGATCAACCCGGCCGCCGGGGAAGGCCACCTCACCTTTATGCGTGTTCAGGCGCCCAGACCGGCGAGTAAGCACTACTCGCACTTCACCGTCGGCACCCAGAAACAAGGGGAGCAGCACAGCGGATTCACGAGTTGTGGCCACGAACGGCGGACGCATTGGCGTGGTGGGCAAATCATCGGGCAGATGCCGACCGTCGAGCCGGGCCACCACGTTTCGTACCCATGCCAGGTTCAAACGATCAGGATCGGCACTCAGCCAAGGATTTGGTTGCCCAGGCCGTGCGGATTCGGGCCTGGGGATGATCTGTTCTCCACCCCTGTTCATACGCCGTCAACGGTAGCGGCCACAACCGCACAAACCATCTTCTTGCAAGTCGCCGGGCCTAGGTGGCTGGTGTGAAATGCCCAATTTTTTGACCGGCGAATTTCGGGCTTCTGCACAAGCCGTTCTGCGCGATTGTCCAAAGCACCTGCTCGAAATCAGCCGAGACCTTCCTCGTTCCTAGCGAGAACTCGAGCAATCTGAGGCTTTCCGACCAGCCAACTAGGTGGCTGGTGTGAAACGGGCGGATAAATTTGCGGCCGAAAAATAGCCTCCACTACAGAGCCCGCTAAAGAGATGTCCACAGGAAAACGAAGAAAACGCGCCGAACTTTCCTTTGTTTCGAGGCCAACTTTCGAAAGACACCAGCCACCTAAAGTGGGCACAGAGTGGATTGCTTTGAGGGTTGGGATTCCCAGGAAATAGCGTTTCTTGGACTCAAGAGGCGGTGCAACGTTTGGTCCTTCGCACTCCTGGCGGGAGCCGAACTACATTCGAACCATGCCAAGTGGACCCTACACACCGATTATTGGCACGCTCGGGTATGTGCTCAGTGCGGATCGATCCAAGGTTCTGCTTGTGCACCGCAACGCCCGGCCCGACGATGAATCCTTCGGCAAGTGGAACGGGCTCGGCGGGAAACTCGAGCGGGATGAGGATGTCGCAGCTGGGATGGTACGTGAGCTTATTGAAGAGGCTTCGATTGAGGTCACTTCGATGGTGCTCCGCGGCACGGTGTCGTGGCCTGGGTTCGGACGCAACGGCGAGGATTGGCTCGGATTCATTTTCGTGATCGACGCTTACACGGGAGAAGTTCCAACGCACAACGATGAGGGTGAGTTGCACTGGCACCCGGTTCCTGCACTCTTCGATGGAACCCTCGATTTTTGGGAAGGTGACAGGTACTTTCTGCCGCTGGTTTTCGATGATGACCATCGACAGTTCCATGGCGTGATGCCCTATCAACATGGCCGCCCGGTCAGTTGGAATTTTTCGCGGCTATGAGCAACCGCTCACTAGGAATTATGGTCGGCCGTGTTGGGTCTTGTATGTCATTTGCGAGCCTCGCCAGATCTGGAAAACCCAGGATCCACTTTTGGTTTGATCGCATATCTCTGTGGAGGATTTCATGACGGAATTGTTTACGAACCGCTCACTCGGCGGTGGCATCGATCGGATCCCTTTGCCATTGGGTTGCCCGGGCGAGTTGTGGTTGTGCGGCAAACACGTCATTGGTCTCGACGTTGAAGCCGCCCTCTCCTTTACCAGTGCCGATCGCGTGGTGTGCCTCACCCAGCGCCACGAACTTATAGACCGCTACCCCGCCTACGTTTCCTGGCTTGATGCCAACCAACCTGCTCGCGCAACCTGGGCTGCCACTCCTGACCTAGGAACCCTATCTGCCGACGAGTCCCTACAGTTGTACCGCACGCTTAGGAATTTTGTGCAAGCCGGGTCGAAGCTCATCGTGCATTGCGCAGCCGGTATCGGACGCTCAGGAACCGCAGCCGTAGCCATCCTCATGTTGCTCGGCACCGAAATTGGTGAAGCCGAAGATATCGTCGCCGCGCATCGCCCAATGGCTGGACCCGAAACAGGCCCGCAACGCGAACTCCTCGAAAGGCTCGCTCAATCGCTGCGGACTTCGGCCGATGATGCGCAAAAGAGTGCTTGTTAACGACCCTTCGGCCGCACACTATGCGCGCAGAACATAATGGCTCGCCAGCATCAAATACATGAGCGGAATCAGCCAACCTCGGAGAACGCTTAATGTGGGATGAGGTGCTCGATAACGACCCTTCGGCCGCACGCTATGCGCACGTAGTAGTGCAGTCGCGCGGATCGGAAACAAAACAAGCCGGCCCCGAAGGACCGGCTCGTTTCAGAAGCAGAACAACTCAGCTGCACGTGAACGTGCAACGAGGGTTGTTACATCATGCCGCCCATGCCACCCATTCCGCCCATGCCACCAGGCATGCCGCCACCGCCGCCAGCGCCTGCAGGCTCTGGCTTGTCGGCAACAAGTGCCTCGGTGGTGAGGAGGAGTGAAGCGATCGAAGCAGCGTTTTGCAATGCTGAACGGGTCACCTTGGCTGGGTCGATAACGCCAGCCTTCACGAGGTCTTCAAGAACGCCAGTTGCTGCGTTCATGCCAACATTGCCCGAAGCATTTTCTACTTCGCGGACACAGACGGAACCTTCGAGACCGGCGTTCTGGCAGATCCAGAACAACGGCGCCTCAAGGGCCTTGCGGACAAGTGCGGCACCAGTTGCTTCGTCACCGGTAAGGGTAAGGGTATCGATGGCCTTGCGGGCACGGATAAGAGCGGTTCCGCCGCCGGGGACGACCCCTTCTTCGAGGGCTGCACGAGTAGCCGAGAGGGCGTCTTCGATGCGGTGCTTCTTCTCTTTGAGTTCCACTTCGGTGGCAGCGCCAACCTTGACAACAGCAACGCCACCAGCCAATTTGGCCAAGCGCTCCTGAAGCTTTTCGCGGTCCCAATCGGAATCGGTGTCTTCGATTTCACGCTTGAGCTGTGCAACACGGCCCTTTACGTCATCCTCGGAGCCAGCGCCTTCAACGATGGTGGTGTTGTCCTTAGTGATGGTGACCTTGCGGGCACGACCAAGAAGGTCAAGGGTTACCGAATCAAGCTTGAGGCCGATTTCTTCGCTGATAACCGTGCCGCCGGTGAGGATGGCGATGTCCTGCAACATGGCCTTGCGGCGCTCGCCGAACCCAGGAGCCTTTACCGCAACGGAGTTAAACGTGCCACGGATCTTGTTCACCACGAGGGTGGCCAAGGCTTCGCCGTCTACGTCTTCAGCAACAATCAACAACTGCTTGCCTGAAGCCATAACTTTTTCAAGAACTGGCAACATGTCATGCACGCTGGAGATCTTGGAGTTCATGAGCAAGATGTAGGGGTCGTTCAACACGGCCTCTTGACGCTCTTGGTCGGTCACGAAGTACGGCGACAGGTAACCCTTATCGAACTGCATGCCCTCGGTGAACTCAAGGTCCATGCCAAAGGTGTTGGATTCTTCAACGGTTACAACGCCGTCTTTGCCAACCTTGTCGATGGCGTTCGCAATAACTTCACCAATTGACGAGTCAGCAGCGGAGATGGAAGCAACTTGAGCAACGGTCTCGGTGGAGCCGTCTACCGAGGTAGCAAGCTCGGCAATCGCGGCAACAACAGCGGCAACGGCCTTGTCGATACCCTTCTTGAGGCCCATCGGGTTGGCGCCGGCGGCGACGTTACGGAGGCCTTCCTTCACCAATGCTTGTGCCAAAACGGTGGCCGTGGTGGTGCCGTCACCGGCAACATCGTTAGTCTTCGTCGCTACTTCTTTTACGAGTTGTGCGCCCATGTTCTCGAAGTGATCTTCGAGTTCGATTTCCTTAGCGACGGTTACGCCGTCCTTGGTGATCGTGGGTGCGCCGAACTTCTTCTCGATAACAACGTTGCGACCCTTCGGTCCTAGCGTTACCTTCACAGCATCGGCAAGCTTGTTTACGCCAGCCTCAAGACCGCGACGGGCGGCCTCGTCAAACTTCAGAATCTTTGCCATGTGTATTCCTTTGTTCCTTACTTGCCCATGACGGCAAGTACGTCACGGCCCGAAAGAATGAGGTAGTCCTTGCCAGCAACGGTGACTTCGGTTCCGCCGTACTTGGAATACAGAACGGTGTCGCCAACGTTTACGGCAAGTGGGGCAACGGTGCCATTGTCGAGGGTACGGCCGGGACCAACGGCAAGAACCGTTCCCTGCTGTGGCTTCTCTTTAGCGGTGTCGGGGATAACGAGACCTGAAACCGTGGTGGTTTCGGCTTCGTTGGGCTCGACGACGATGCGATCCTCAAGGGGCTTAATGTTCATTGCAGTCCTCCGTGTTGGGGGTCCGATGGTACGTGACCAGGGCTTATTGACAAGAAATCGGGTCGGTAACCACACCGAAGGACCGAAACACGGCCCCGGAAACGGCGTTAGCACTCAACCCAGACGAGTGCCAGGATACACAACGCAGCGACCTAGTTGGCAAACTCCCCCCGAGAGTGCCAGCTGATTTACGTCGGCTGCTTCTCCCTACCGGTCGCTAAGGCGTTCACCATCCCCGGGAAGGAACTTTCTCATCGATGCGGATGTCGATCGGGTTTGGGGGACTACTTAGCACCGCCCAGTCCGCGTTTGAGATGCTTCACACAAAGCACCGAAGAACTCGATGCAAACTCGCAACCACAAGAGGTAAGCCATACAATTCGATCCGGTACTTATTGCGCCTCGTCACGAAGCCATGTTGCCCAGTGGCTTATGGCGCAACGAAACAATCACTGATGCGATGCAAAAGGCTCTGCTCGCGTGCCCTGAGAAGGAGGCCGTTGTTGCCTATCGGACCGATCGCCAAGCGCCCACAAGATTGACGTATCGAGAACTCAACCATCGAGTGGAGCTGGTCGCGGCGAACTTTGCACGGCTTGGTATTGGGCCGTCGAATGTTGTTTCGTTTCAGCAACCTCCATGGCTTCATTGAACAATTGGAATTACAAGACACCGACATTGTCCTTGGCGCCTCGCCCATGGCGCATCTCACCGGTTATGGCTATTTGGCGATGCTACATCCGTATTGACGGTCATTCCAAAGACATCATCATTCGCGGTGGCGAGAATCTGCCGGTCGTGGAAATTGAGAACCTTTTGTACCAGCACCCATCGGTAGCCGTGGTGGCGGTTGTGGGCTATCCCGACGAACGGCTCGGCGAACGGTCCTGCGCCGTTGTTGTACTGCATCCCGGGACAACTCTTACCCTCAATGATCAGTCCACGTATCTTTCTGCGGCCAACGTGACGAGAAGTTACCATCCCGAGAAGTTGCTTTTTGTTGACGAAATTCCTCGCACGCCCAGCGGCAAAATCCAAAAATCTCGGCTGAGAGAATTGACGTCTGGGGGCACTACTTCTGCTTAGTCCCCCAAATACTTGGCTCTCAGGCGCGACTTGTCGTCGTGCGCAGGCGGAGGTTGGGATTGGCGGCGAGGGCGAGCGAAGCGGGGGCATCTACTTCGCGGCGCCACCAGGCTGCTGATGCGACCATCGCGGCATTGTCTGTGCACATATCTCTTGGTGGAATGTAGGCCTGGATGGAGAGTTCGGCGGCCGCTTCAGCGATTCGGGCGCGCAGGAGTGAGTTGGCCGCCACGCCTCCGCCGATGCAGAGGCCGGCTGCGTTAAATTCCACCGCGGCTCGTTTGGCTTTCGTCACCAGCACGTCGACCACGGCTTCTTGGAATGAGGCGGCGACGTCGGCGGTTTTGAGTGAGGGGTTGCGTTTTATGTGGTTCACAACGGAGGTCTTGAGGCCGCTGAAAGAGAAATCGTAGGCATCATTTTTCATGGCCCGAGGGAAGGCAATGGCTTTGGGATCACCTTGGGGGCTGAGTTTGTCGATGGCCGGCCCGCCGGGGTAACCAAGTCCGAGGTAGCGCGCAACCTTGTCATAGGCCTCCCCGGCAGCATCGTCAATCGTGCCACCGAGCACGCGATATGAGGTGGCCGATTCGACCAGCACCAAAAGGGTGTGCCCGCCGGAGACCAGCAACGTGACGACCGGGAGTTGCAGATCAGGATGTTCCAAGAATGGCGATAGTAGGTGTGCTTCTAAATGATTCACGGCCAAGAACGGTACGCCCCAGGCCGAGGCCAAAGCCTTCGCGCCACTAACGCCAATCAACAGGGCACCAATCAACCCAGGGCCAACGGTGCACGAAACAGCATCAATTCCGCTGCCGCGATGATCGCTTCCGGCTTGTTCAAGCGCTTGGCGGATAACCGGGTTCATACGCTGCACATGAGCTCGCCCGGCAATTTCGGGGACCACTCCACCAAAGGGCACATGCAGCTCGATTTGGCTCGACACAACAGAGGAGATGACCCGTCGGCCATCTTCCACCACGGCCGCAGCAGTTTCGTCACACGACGTTTCGATACCTAATATGCGCACGTGCTATTGCTCCTGGCTTTGCGTTACGACACAGTGGTGATGCCCGGGTGAATTTCCCTTGGGGTTCACTGCGGGATCAAAAAGGCCAGCATCAAACTCAGAATCCCCTTCCGCTACTTCCGAAGAGTTGAAAGCCCCAGAGCCAACGCCCTCATCTTCGTGCTGTTGCGCCTGTTCTGTCTGTTGTCTCTGTTGTGACTGTTGTGTCTGTTGTGTCTGTTGTGCAGCTAACCCGGCGAGTCGCTGGCTGTACGCAGCGGTGTCGATATCGTGGGCCCACATGATGAGGGCATCTTCGCCGTTATCGGGATAGTAGCGGGGCCGAACACCTCCAGGCGCGAAGCCGAATCGTTGGTACAGCGCAATGGCTGCTTTGTTGGAAACGCGCACCTCTAAGGTAAGTGCACGTAACGATCTGGCTATGGCCGTGCGGACGATGACCAGCATCATTGCATGGGCATAGCCACGTCTGCGCAGGGTTGGGTCCACGGCGATGTTCGTGATGTGTCCTTCATCAAGCGAAAGCAGCAGGCCACAGAAACCCACAACCCGCTCGTCATCTAGGGCCACAACATATCGGCGAGTTCCGCCTTGGGCTAGCTCGTCGGCAAAGATTCCAGCAGTCCAGGGATGAGGTGCCGAAGCAATCTCGATCGCCAGCACCGCCTCAAGATCCTCTTCTCGCAACTGGCGAATCACCAAAGTGCTCATGGCCGACTCATCGGGTGACCCAGTTGATTTCGGCATCGGGGGCCCGAACGTAATCAAGTTCAATATCGTCGGCCGGCGTACCTTCGACCAACAGCGCCCGCTCAGAAAGAATACTGGCCCGAGGGGCTGCGCCCAGGACGGTGAAGCCATCGAACGTGCCGGGGTAGACCGTTGCCCCATCGCCACCAACTATATGAACATCGGCCGACCCGAATGCTTCGCGAACGTCAAGCGGCTTGGCAACAAACGTCGGCTTAGTCTGTTTACATATGATTTGACCGTTTACAAACGTGGCTTCAAAGATTGCGGCGTACAGCTCTTTGCGTCGGGCATCGATAACCGTGCCGAAACGTAGCCCCCGAGAATCAGGTCCAATAAAGGCTTCAGCACAGGCCTCAACATTGCGCTGATCTGCTGAGCTTTCAACGACCGCATCGCCAACGAGCAAGGAAGCCTGCAAGGAGGACTGCGGGGAGGACTGCGAGAAAGACTGCATTGCCGCTCGCACCATGATGAGCGGAGAAATCTCGTAGGCCACCAACTCAAGACTGCTGATGGCCACGATCGGCACATCGAGGGCAAGGGCATAGGCCTTCGCCGTGGCCACACCAACTCGGAGACCGGTGAACAAACCCGGGCCCACGTCGACAGCGATACGGGTGATATCGGCCATCGAAGCTTCGGCATGGGCAAGCAGTTGTTCAACCGCAGGCACCACCGTTTCCGCATGACGTCGGCCTTGACGAACCTCCAGATGCGCGACCACACCGTGTTCGTTAGCAAGTGCCACACCTACCGATTGTGTTGCTGTTTCGATCGCCAAAATCAGCATGCGGGTGATCCCACAGTTGAAGACAGCGAGATCATTGGATGCATCGGTGATTCATTTCGTTGGAGTCGGTTTCAGGATTCGCATCGGTGCGACGAGTGCTGGGTGCGACGAGTGCTGCACAGTTGGCTTTGAGGTCTACCAGTCTGGCGTGCCAAGGGCCTTCGCGATGAGCAGAACAGGTGATGTGGCGAGGTTCACGATCGGCGAACTCACCGTTCGTATCAAGCCCCGTATCAAGCCCCGTATCAAGCTCGGTATCAAACCCCGTATAAGGCTCGTCATCAAGCGCAGGAGGGTCTGGCAATTCCGCTACCGAGATGCGAACGACCAACGGGGAAATCCCAAAGGCTTCAGCCACGAGATCACCCCACTCGATTACCGCAACCGCACCGCGGTCGAGCAATTCAAACAACCCGAGGTCCTCAATTGCGTCGGCATGGTCGAGCCGGTAGGCATCAAGGTGGGCCAACGTGAGGGGCACCGCTGAACCCGCAGCACTCCCGCCACTTGCCGAATTCACATCACTTGCTGAACTCCGATCACTTCGATGTGCCGAGGTTCCCGAACCCGTTGCAGGAGCCGAGGTGGAATCTCGTTGGTTCGACTTGTTGGGCAGCGCGCCTTCGTAGGTACGCATGATGGTGAAGGTGGGGCTGGTGATCGGCTCGTCAACGGACAACGAACGGGCAAGGGCTTTCGTGAACGCCGTTTTACCCGCACCTAAATCCCCGATCAACAGCACGACATCACCCGGAACCAAAACGTGGGCAAGCCCGTCGGCAAAGGTGGCAGTGTCTTCGAGCGAACGGGAAATCAACGAGATTGACGAATCGCCGCCAACACTGAGTTGACCGACGAGTGCGGAGTGCTGGGTCATGTGAGCTGTGTCGTCGGTCGAGGGCACCTAATTACCTTGGCACACCCAGCCTCCCCGCAGGAACCTGTTGATGGTTTGCCCAGTTTCTGCAATCCTCCGCCACCATCGAGCGAAACAGTCCTGGCGAAGGCCCGATTGGGTTACCGATTCTGAATTCATGAGAGATTGCCGAGAACGAGTGCGTTGTCTGCTGGTCGCTTTCTCGTAACCTGTCTGGCCGTGACTGCCGTTATTGACCCTCAGGCAAATTGGGTTTGGGTACGTCGGGCCCTGTTCGCCGTGTACTTGATCGGGACCTACCTGTACTTGCGGAGCAAGGGAACGATTCCTTCCGACCGCGAAATCATTGTGGTTTGGCTGCTGGGATTGGCGTTGCTGGCCACCGTCGGTCGCACATGGAAACAGGCAGGAGTGACCCTGCTGAGCTGGGCACCCTTCCTGTTTGCGCTGTTTCTTTATGATTTTGCTCGGGCCGTTGGGCATTGGTTGGATCGTCCGATTGCGGTCACTCCCCAAATCACCGTTGATCGTTGGTTGGGCGGTGGCAAACTTTGGACGGAGCGTTTGCAGGATTGGCTCATCGATGATCGGGTTGGCTTGCGCTCAAGGCCGATGGCCGAGGTGGAGCAAATGCTTCGCAATGACAAATCGACCATTCATTGGTACGACGTCATGGTGAGCGCCGTTTACCAATCGCACTTCTTTGTGCCCTACCTCGCCGCTGGGATCGTGT